>JBARBI010000044.1:0-7032 GCA_049792875.1 Candidatus Sulfotelmatobacter sp. | reverse complement strand
TCGCAATCTCTCCCGCCGACCCTTCGATGTGCTCCGTCTTCTTCGTCTTCTGCGGCACGTACAGCCTCTCGATCTTCTGCAGATTTTCTCCAATCGCCGACTGCAGTTCCGCCAACGCCACTTTCCGTAGCGGCTTGTTTTTCGCCTGCTTGATGCCGATCAGCGTGGCATACCGCAGCTTATTAATGCCCGACTGAATGGTCAGCACGGCCGGCGTCGGCATATCGACAAACTGGAAAAATCCCGCTTCGAGCTCGCGCTTTACGCGGATCCCGCCCTCAGTCTTCTCGATCTGCATGATGATGGTGGCGTGCGGCAGTCCCAGCAGCTCGGCCAGGATCACGCCAGTCTGCGCATATCCGTAGTCGTCGGATTGCAGTCCGGTGAAGATCAGGTCAAATGTCTCGTCCTTGATCGCGGCGGCGAAGGCCTTAGCCGTATTGAACGCATCCAGCCCGACGAACTTGTCGTCCTCGAGGTGAATCGCGCGATCCGCGCCCTTGGCCAGCGCCTCGCGCAGCACCTGCTGGGCCCGCGCCGGACCGCTCGTGATGACCACCACTTCTCCGGCGTGTTTTTCCTTCTGGCGGAGCGCCTCTTCCAGGGCATAGGCGTCGGGCTCGTTCACTTCGTACGAGACATCTTCGCGGATCCACGCGCCGCTTTCGTTGAGCTTGAGCGGTGCATCTTTCTGCGGCACCTGCTTCATGCAGACCAGGATTTTCAAGAGAATAGCTCCTCGCCCCGAAAGTTTTGGGAAGGTGTAAGAAAACCTGTAAGTATAAATGACCACCCGGCGCGGGAGGAAATGGGGCTCGGCCTGATATTTGTGATCCCAATCACAGACTCGCGGCGTTCCCTCCTTCAGCATGGCGAGAGCACTTTATGGCTGACAATACCTTTTCCGCCATGCGGCAGAGCATCATCGACGGCGCACCGGACACCGCTTCGAACCTCGCCCAGCAAGCGGTCGCTTCCGGCGTTGCGCCGATCGACGCCATCAACCACGGATATGTTCCCGGCATGCACGACGTGGGCGAGCAATTTGCCAGGGGTCAAATGTACCTGCCCGACATGATGGCTTCGGCCGAGGCCATGCGCGCCGCCATGGCGGTGCTCGATCCGGAACTCAAGAAACTGGGCTCCGAGCGACCCATGGCAGGCGTCGTCGTGCTGGGCACGACCAAGGGAGACATCCACGAGATTGGCAAGATTCTGGTTGGCACACTGCTGACGGCACATGGGTTCCGCGTCCACGATCTGGGAGTCGATGTCGCGGGCGAGAAGTTCGCCGCCAAGGCGCTTGAATTCCACGCCGATATTGTCGGAGTCTCGGCGCTCCTGACCACGACCATGCGCCATCAGAAAGGCGTTGTCGAGGCGCTGGAGAAAGCCGGCCTGCGTTCGCAGGTGAAGATCATGGTCGGAGGCGCGCCCGTCACGCGGCGCTGGGCAGAAGAAATCGGAGCCGATGGCTATGCCAAAGACGCCATGAGTGCGGTCGCTTTGGCCCGCGAGCTAATGGAACAGAAAAGCCGGGTGCCCCATCCTAACCGCGTTCTCTGCGGTTAGGGTGGGGCTTTAAGTTAGAAACGATTATGAGACCGAAACTACAGCTCCTCGACAAATCGCTCATCGAACGCATCCTCGAAGAAGCCTTCCAGCTCATCGAAGATCCGGGCGTTCGGGTTGCGCCCTATGTGGTCGATTTGCTGCGCGGCGCCGGAATCACTGTGAAGGAGGGCGTGGCTCACATCCCCGAGGCGCTGGCGCGCCGTTTGCTGGATTTGGTGCCCCGCGGCTTCTGTCTCTACGATCGCTGCGGCAAGCCCGCCGTGCGCTACGGAGGCAACGACGTCCACTTCGATCCGGGCTCGTCCTGCCTGAACATCCTCGATCCGGAAACGCAGCAGGCCCGCCCCGCGCAGTCGGCGGATCTGGTGCGACTGGTGCAGGTAGCCGAGATGCTGCCACAGTTTGCCGCGCAATCCACCGCCATGGTCTGCAACGACGTTCCGCCGGAGATCGGCGACTGGTACCGCCTGCTGCTCGTGCTTTGGTATTCGGAAAAACCCGTCGTCACTGGAGCCTTTTCCTCTTCCAGCCTGCACACGCTGCTGGAGTTGCTCGCCATCGAAGGTGGAGGCCGCGAGACGCTGCGCCAGCATCCCCGGGCCATCTTCGATGTATGCCCTTCGCCGCCGCTGAACTGGTCGGAGTTTGCCTCGCAGAATCTCGTTGACCTAGCGCGCGCCGGAGTTCCCGCCGAAATCGTCAGCATGCCGCTAGCCGGAGCGACTGCTCCGGTGACCTTGGCCGGGTCCGTCACCCAGCACGCCGCCGAGTGCATCAGCGGGATCGTGATTCATCAGTTGGCCCAACCGGGATCGCCCATTGTCTGGGGAGGCGCCCCCGCCATCTTCGACATGCGCACGGGCAAGACTCCCATGGGCGCGATCGAGACCGCCATGCTCGACGTGGCGTGCGCCGAAGTCGGGAAGTCTCTCGGCCTGCCAACCCACGCCTACATGGTCGCGGGGGATGGCCGCTTGCTTGACGCGCAAGTCGAAATGGAGAGTGGCATGTCGACCGTGCTCGGCGCCTTGGCTGGGATCAACATGATTTCCGGCGCCGGCATGCTCGATTTCCTGGCTTGCCACAGCATTGAAAAGCTGGTGATCGACGCTGAGGCCATTGCCTCGGCGCAGCGCCTGATCGCGGGCATCGAGGCGCGCACCGATTCGCTGGCCGTGGCCATGTTCGCGCAAACTGGACTACAAGGGGATTTCCTCAAACTAAAGGAAACGCGGTCACTGTTCCGCAGAGAGCAGCACTTCCCGTCCGCGGTGATCGATCGTGGTCTTCCCGACATGGCTGGCGCTGCGCCCGACATCTTGACGCGGGCACGTCAGCGAGTCGAGGAATTGCTTTCCACGTACGAACGTCACCCCCTGCCGCCCGAGCGCGAGCAGGAACTGATTGCCTTTGCGCTCGACGAAGCCGAAGAGTCCGGACTCGATGGCTTGCCCGGAATTCTCCTCCCCGAGTACGCCCACGAGCCAGGTCTGATTTAGTCATTGAGGATGGAATTCTTGACTGTGGGTCATCCCAGTAGCGCCGGCATCTTGCTGACTGTCCCGTGGATGTCTCGCCCGCGGTTGCGGCTCTACTCGGTGATGACTGTGGACTGGCCGGAGATTTCGAAACGTTTGCGGCAGCGCATGTTCTTGCACGCCATCATGTCGTCCTTGCGCACCATATACGATCGGAATTTGGCGAAGCGGGCCCGGTCGCGCTCGTCGGCACGCCCCCCCAGCTGGCGCTTCTTGGTGCGCACCACCCAAGTCACTTCATACTCCGCCGACTCGTGGCAATGGGGACAATTCAGCGAAGCCGCCTTCTTTTCCTGCTTCTCGTCAAAAAAATCGCGCTCTTCCATAAGCTTAGGTGTCGGGACCGCGTTGTTTCGCCCCCAACCAACTATGGATTATTGCACATTTGGCGGGGCGCACGACTCCTAAACACCGGCCAACCACCGCTCAGGTACACTCGCTCCAAGCTTCGGGGCAGAAGCGAGTGGGAGATTTGCATGGCCAGAAAGAGAAAAGTGAAGCGCTTTCGCGCCGTCACTGCCGTCAAGGAATTAGCCCGGGAGCGCGTGGGCGCGCCCCCCGCGGGCCAGGTCGTAGTCGAGAAAAAGAAGAAGCCGGAGAAGCACAAGCCCACGCTGGGAAAGCTGTTGGGAGAAGGCGAGTGACGCAACTCAAATCTAGTTGAAAGTCGCCGTCACAGTGCGGTTTCCGGTCAGAGTGAGAGTACAAGGGTTGATGTTATTGGCCGAGTCGCATCCCGCCCAGCTTCCAAATACCGACGTGCCTGCCGGAGTCGCTGTCAGCGTTAGAGCAGTACCGCTTGCGACCAGGAAGGCGCACGGCGTCGGTGCGGCGCAGTTTATCGCCTGTGCAGAGTCGGTCACCGATCCGGAGCCGCTGCCTCCGAAAGTCACGGTCAGAACCGGAGAGCCAGCGCCGCCTCCACCAGAACTCGTAAAGCAAACCACGTTCCCGGTCATGTACCCCGTCACGATCGCTCCGTTCGAGGACAGCCCCCCGGAGCTGGTGTTGGTCTTTACCGTGGCCGAAATGAGAGAGCCCCCACACGCCATGCCGGTCGCCGTCAGCAGGCCACTGGAATCGACCGTAAACATCTGCGTGTCATTCGATGCCCAGGTGACTTGGTTCGTAATGTCCTTGGTCACCGGCGGATGAATGTAGGAACCCAGCGCTCGGAGTTGCACCGTCGCTCCGGCGTTGGCAGCGACGGGAATATTCGACGCGCCGAAAGTCTCGACCGTAGGCTGAATTTGGATCCCCACCAGTTCCGAACTGCGCCCGCAACTCGCCAGGCTCCATAACAAGATCGCTGCACCGATCAGGACGATACCGCTCAATAACTTCCCGTTCATCGAAGACTCCTGGGCATCTCGAAACCGCGGCATCGCGCCGGCCGGGGAATGGGCCAAATTTAGTCAATGGCAGGACAAAAAGCAATAGCCGTTGCGGGCATCCAGTCAGCCTCGAACCGCCTCCGCAACGACCTTCGCGAAGTCCTTCACATCTTCTTCGGTGGTATCGAACGAGCACATCCAGCGCACGATGCACTCCTCTTCGATCCACGGATAAAAAAAGTAACGCTCTTTAATTTTCGCGATCGCAGGGCGGGGAATCTGCGCGAACACACCGTTGGCCTCGACTCTCCACACCACTCGAACTCCCGGAATCTTCCGCACTTCCGCCTCGAGGACTCGCGCCATGCGGTTGGCGTGCTCGGCGCTACGCTGCCATAAACCGTTCGTCAGCAGGGCTTCGAATTGTGCTGCAATGAAGCGCATCTTCGAAGCCAGCTGCATTCCTTGCTTGCGCAGGTAGAGGAAATCCGCACTCAGCCCGCGATGGAAGAACACGACCGCTTCCCCGCCCATGATTCCATTCTTCGTTCCGCCGAAGGAGAGCACGTCCACACCCAGATCGCGCGTGGCCTGACGTAGCGTCTGCCCCAGGCTGGCAGCGGCGTTGGCGATGCGCGCCCCGTCCACATGCAGAAACATCTGGCGCTCGTGAGCAAATTGAGCGAGAGCCTGAATCTCTTCCGGTCGATAGACCGTCCCCATCTCGGTGGACTGAGTGATCGAGATGACTCGCGCCTGCACGTGATGTTGGTCGCCGATACCGTGATAAGCGAGTCGCACCGAATCGAGCGTAATTTTGCCGTCCTGATGAGGCAGCGGGATTAGTTTGCATCCCGTGTGTTTCTCCGGCGCGCCGCATTCGTCGGTGTAGATGTGCGCGTATTCGCTGCAGAGCACGGCGTGATACGGGCGGTTCAGCGACTGCAAACTCAGCACGTTCGCTCCGGTACCGTTGAAGGTGAAGAAGACGTCGATCCCCAGGCCGAAGTGCTCTTCGAATTTCGCCATGGCCGCACGGGTGATGGGATCGTCCCCGTAGGCAACCACGTGTCCCTGGTTGGCGCGCGCGATCGCTTCCAGAACTTCCGGATGCACCCCGGCATTATTGTCGCTGGCAAAGTTGCGAGTGAACTTAGGAGAAACCTGCGGCATAGGAAAACAATGTAGCAGAGTAAGTGGCCAGGAAGAGAACCGCGAATTTTCGACTGGACCTGCCGCCATAATAAAATCTGCTCCCGTGGGGGCGGACGCATTCGTCCGCCCTGCGAAGCGGAGCGAGCGCCCCCGGACGAATGCGTCTGGGGCTACGTGTCTTTTGCTTGTTCGTGGTCAGATTGGCGCACGCGCTACCCACGCATTACAATCCAGAATTCCCGGAGGCCAGCAAGTGAGCCGTTCGCCGCAGATCGCTCTCTATCTGTTCGTTACTCTCTTCTCTGCTCTCGCCGGCGCCCAGACAGCCGAGCAAAAAACGGCGCGATATCTGGACTCGGTCCGCAAACAGCCCTCGTTGTTGGTTGCCTTCCTGCGCGAGATGCCCAAGGGCGGCGACCTGCACAATCATCTCGACGGCGCGATCTATGCGGAAGACTTGCTCGACTTTGCCGCCTCCGACAATTTCTGCGTGGACCGCACCACCTCGCGCCTGCTGGGTGCTCCTTGCGATTCCTGCGAGCACTACACGCCCAAACCCAGCGTTCGCTGCGCCTATGACGACCACATTCTTTACAACCAGATCATCGACGCCTGGTCCATGCGCAACTGGCGTCCGGGCGACGAGTCTGGTCACGACCACTTCTTCGCTACCTTCGACAAGTTCGGACTCGCGTCCCACAACCACGTTGCCGAGGGCGTGGCCACTGTGATCAACCGCGCTGCCGGTGAGCACGTGCAGTATGTGGAGTTCATGCATACGGCCGACGGAGGCGCCGCGGCTCAACTGGGCTTGCAATTAGGCTGGGACAGCGACTTCGCCAAGATGCGCGAACAACTCCTGGCCGGGGGACTGAAAGAAATCGCGGCCGCCACCAGCAAAACATTGGCGGAAGACGACGCCCGCGCCCGTACCCAACTGAAGTGCGACACGCCTGACGCCGAACCCGGATGCGGCGTCACCGTGCGGTATCTGTATCAAGTGCTGCGGGGCTTGCCCCACGAAGCTGTATTTGCGCAGATCTTGCTGGGATTCGAACTTGCGTCGTCCGACCCGCGCTTTGTGGGACTGAATCTGGTCATGCCGGAAGACTGGTATGTTCCCATTCACGACTTCAACGAGCACATGGCCATGCTTGATTACCTGCACGGCGTTTATCCCAGGGTGCACATCAGCCTGCACGCCGGCGAGATTGCCATGGGATTAGTCAAGCCGGAAGATCTCACCTTTCACATCCGCGCCTCGGTGGAACGCGGCCACGCCGAACGCATTGGCCATGGCGTCGATGTGATGCTGGAGAAGGATCCTATCGGCTTGATGAAGGAGATGGCGGTCCGCAACGTACTTGTCGAAATTAATCTGACGTCCAACGACCAGATTCTTGGCGTCAGCGGCGACGACCATCCCCTCC
>JBARBI010000043.1:0-9815 GCA_049792875.1 Candidatus Sulfotelmatobacter sp. | reverse complement strand
GACCATGGCCACCTTGGGATTACGACAGTTTGGTCGGCAACCCTTCCTTTACGGGTTAGGTGAGAGTTGCCCGTTATCCAGAGAAGCTCCGCTGGTCGGCTGAGAATCGCGAGCACTTCCAGGCCGGGCAACTCAGCCTCTCCCTGGATTGGGACGGGCATTATCTGCCGCTCGAGTCACGCGTCGGCTCACTGCGTTCGGAATTAGTGCGGCATTGGTACGCGGGCGGCCAAGCCCAAGTAACGTTGCGTGTTCCGCCCCGTGCCGCAGTCTTTGACATAACCAGCGGCGGCGAGTTCATTGGCGCACGCACACTAACCGAGGACACCACTGCACCTGAACTGGAGATCGTCACAGAGAGTCTTGAACCAAAACTCTGGAAAAAGGTGGTCTGGCGATCTTGGCAACGAAGCACAAAGACGATTTCGAGCTCTACTGGCAAGATGAGAAGGACTGGTTCTGCATCGTCGAATTTTTGCCCACCGACAATCCAGAGGCTCGGCCCTTTGCCGCCGACATAATCGGATAACCCGAAGCGCTCCTCGACCCGCTGGCGTCAGGATCGCCGAGGAGTGCCAGCGAGCGTGTGTTCGTGAGATTTGCATAACCGCAACCGGCTTAGAAGTCCAGCTTTGCAGCTCGCCGTGGGTCCCCTGCATCTCGCTTGACACTCCACAATCAAAGGAGCAGTATTTTAGTTCAGCATTAAATGCATTTAATACAGGCATTCCGCTAGTGAATTCGATGGACTCGGCGTCGTGGAGTCCAGAATGGACTTTCGTTCAGCCATCGCTTTTTCGGGACTAGGGTCTTGATTTCGCCGCGGGAGGGAGGAACCTATGCTGCCTTCGAACCCCCGCCTTTCGATCCGCCTTCGAGTCGTTTCAGTCGCCGGCTTCCTGCTTGCGTGCACCGCGCCCGCGGGGGCGCAGTCTGCCTATGTGCGCGTCAGTCAAGTTGGCTACGAAGCTGGCGAGACGCCTTTTCGTGCGTACCTGATGTCCACGGGGAAGGTGAGCGGACCGAGCTTCAAGGTGGTCAACTCGAAAAGCGCCACCGCGTATTCGAGCCACGTCGGCGCTTTGCTCGGCACCTGGAGCCACAGCAAGAAAGTAACTTACTACGTCTACGCTCTCGACTTCACGGTTCCTGGAGGCGACCTCTACAATATTTCGCTGTCCGGGCTGATGGCGGCTGCTTCGCCGCGTTTCGCGGTCGATTCCCCAGATGTACTCTATTCCGGACCACTCTTGAACACGTTGTTTTTCTATCAAACGCAACGCGACGGAGCAAACTTCGTCTTCAATGCGCTGCGTACCCAACCCGGGCACCTGAAGGATAAGAACGCGCACGTCTACGTGACGCCTTCGCTCGACAGCAACGACTTTATCGACAACGCTCCACCCAAACCGCCTCTCGTGTCCGCAAGACTCCCGAACATTGACGTGTCCGGCGGGTGGTGGGACGCCGGCGACTACGAGAAATACGTTGAAACGACCAGCTATACAGCCGCCCTAATGCAGATCGGGATTCGCGACTTCCCGAAACAGATGGGTGCGGACGCTCGGGTGAACCCTCCCCCACCGCCAGGCTCGGTTTCTTATGCAGGCAGCAGTGGGCCGGGCGCGCCGGAGTCCTCCGACTTTACTGACGAGGCGAGGTTTGGGGTCAAGTGGCTGATGAAGATGTGGAACGACAAAACGCGCACTCTTTACTACCAAGTGGACAACACCCAAGATTGGGATTACTACGGGGAGGGCGATCCCAGTTCGGTTACGGGCATCTGTGGCGGAATCTATGCGACGCCCTACTGCTTAATCACCGAGTACGACATCTGGACCCTGCCGCAAGCGGCCGACAATTACGACCAGCCCGGAGATCCGCACCCTTGCGACCCGTACACGACGTTTTTTATCTGCCATCGTCCGGTGTACACGGCCGGCCCCGCAGGTTCGTCCATCAGCCCGAATCTGGCGGGCCGTTTGGCGGCAGACTTTGCGCTGTGCTACCAGCTCAACCGGACCACGAACCCTGCTCTGGCGAATCAGTGTCTCAAGAATGCAGAGCATATTTTTGTGCTCGCGGATACCTCGTATCCCGACCCTGCGCCTGCGGCCGATTCGGGCCCATGCAATACGTGCCTGCTAACCATCGCTCCCTTTGACGCCTATCCCGAAAGCGTGTGGGAAGATGACATGGAGCTGGGTGCCACCGAACTCTACTTCGCGCTGCAATCCGCAGGTGGAGCCAAGAACCTGCCGGCTGGGCTGCCGCACACGAATCCCATGGACTACCTGCGTCAGGCGGCGCAGTTTGCGAAAAATTACATCACGAACATTTACGATGCAGGGTACTCGGACACGCTGAACCTGTACGACGTAAGTGGCCTGGCCCATTTCGAACTGTACCGCGCGCTGGAAATGGCCGAGGATCCGAGCGGCCTGGCGATTTCACAATCGAACATTCGTAGACAATTCTTGCGGCAGGTTGGTGACGCGATCACCCAGGCCGGCACAGATCCCTGGGGCTTCGGGTACGGATGGAATTTCGGCGATAGCACTTCGCACGGCGCCGGCCTGTCGGTGATGGCTAGCGAAGCGTATTCCATGACGCACTCCCAGCGCTACGACACGTTCTCGCAGAGATGGCTGGCCAACATCCTGGGCACGAATGCCTGGGGCTCGTCTTTCATCGTGGGTGACGGAAGCACGTTTCCGAATTGTATCCAGCATCAGGTGGCGAACCTGGCGGGGGCGCTGGATGGAACGTCCGGAGGTACGCCGATCCTCTGGGGCGCGGCTTCCGAGGGTCCGGGCGGTTATGTCACTTCCGGCGTGCTGGACGGCATGATTCTGTGTCCGGCCAACGGAGCCGACACGTACCGGAAATTCAATGGAAACGATGGAGCCTTTGATCCATCGCAGGTAGCGGTCTATCAAGACAACGTGCAGTCTTTCAGCACAACCGAACCGGCGATCGACCTCACAGCGACATCGTTCCTTATGTGGTCCTGGAGATTGGCTCAGCAACGGTAGCTTCTGACAAAACTTGAACGCTCTCGACCTCGGAGCAGTCAGCGCAATGCCCCTTAAGCTAACTTAAGAGCTTGTAATAAACCTGATTTCACTGGCAATTCAGGCGGCGATACTCGGGGGAATGCGAAAAAGGTTCGTTGCGGACTTGATGGCGGGGAACTAGGTCCAGGGATTGAGAATCGCTTTAAGCAGTGGAAAATCTGAAACGTTACGCGTCACCAGCGTCAGCCGATGAATTTCTGCAGTTGCCGCCAGAAAGGCGCCCATAGCGCCAATCGGACGTCCCGCCGATTCGCTGCGAGACACTGTTTTGCCCCACGCGTCCGCCACCCTGACGTCTACCGGTAGAATCCTGCCTTCAAACCTCAGGGGCAATTCATCTCGCAGCCACTCCTCGAGCCGGCTACGACGGCGTCCCGCCGCTATTCGTTCCACGCCATAGCGTAGCTCTGCCAACGAGACGACACTGATGAAAATCCGGTCCTCGTCGGCCGATTCCATCCATCCAATGAGACCCGGATTGGGGCGTGGCTTGATCCATTCAGAAACCACGTTTGTGTCCAGCAGAAAACTCATAGACTAATTTTGCGGGGCCTATCCTTGAGGCGGCGCATCTTCAGGCCCGATTTCCGCAGCGGGGATGCCGCAAAGAATTCTGCCAGGTTGCCAACCCGATTAGTCTTGCGTTGCCATTCCTCCGCCCCAACTAACACAACGGCGGTCCGGCCCTTTCGGGTAATGGTTTGCGGTCCCTCGGACATTGCTCGTTCGATAACCTCACTGAATTTTGCCTTGGCTTCGGCTACGGTCCAGATTGGTGCACCCATCGCAACTCCCTCTCGGCTTCATAAGATCATAATGGTCATCATAGTCACCGATGGAGCGACCATGCAACAGATTGACGTCGAAGGCGGCACGGAAGAGCGCGCGTATCGCGATTGGCTTAGTCTAGCGGTGGCCCTCGAAGAAGGAGCCTCTGCCGCCAGCGCGGTCCAGCAGCTTAAACCCCACATAGCGTAGAACGGCCCGTTGAATTAAAACAGCTCAACGCGTGCCGCATGGCCCGAGGCGGAAGCGAGTCGACGGTCCCGTGTAACCAACGCAGCTCCGAGTTTTTCGGCAAGCACGATATAGGCAGCATCATAGGCAGAAACATTGTGACGCAGTTGCCAAATCCGCGGCACGAGCACGGGATGAGGATACCGAGTCATGCGGAGATCCAGCAGATCGCGGATCGCCTCGTCCGCACGGCGTGCGGGCACTAATCCTTGCCATGCCAGACGCCGGAGCACTTGGACAACCTCAAGATCGAGGAGGTGAGGCGTGTGCAGGGTTTCGTTTCGCGAATAAATTCGGTTCTCAATGCGCTGCCCCGCAGGTGTCTGAAGGAGCCAGTCAACTGCGGCAGACGCATCCAGGACGATCATCTTGTCTCGCGCTCTTCTCGTACTAAGCGAGCGGTATCGAACTGGGTCGAAACCGGCCTACGCTTATGCAGGCGCTCTCGAAGTTCTGCGAGCGTTGGTCTCTCGGCGATCTCTTTGATCTCCGCTAACAGATAGTCCGACAGCGACATGCCCGCCATGGCAGCGCGAGCTTTCAGGCCTCGGTGCAGGGCATCAGGTACATTACGAAGCTGAATCATCTTTGACATGTGTCAAGCCTACTTTCATGCTCTCCACATGTCAATCAGACTGTGTCTCTAAAGTACGTCGGGAGGCCTACTCCTTACCTTCAATCTTGGACTCGATCATGCAGACCGCGACGTCGGCTGCGAAACTAGCAAACGAGTGGTGAGAGATCCGACGTCATTAGGGTCGCCTCGGGTCGCCCCGCCGCATTCAAACTGACCTGCTAAACGTGTAACAATGGCCTTGATCAGGAATTGATGGGAACTGGTGCTCTTCAGTAAAGCGGAGCCAAGGCATGTTTTCACGTCGACCGTGGGGCAAAGTCTGTCTTGCAGTTCTTGTCTCGGGACCTCTCGTCCTTTGCACCGTGCCCAGCCCCACGGCCGCTTGGGACGGGAAATCTTCAACTACCTCGCAACCGGCGCAAACCGGTGTCCAACAGGCTTCAGCGAGCCTCAGTTTTGTGCGCGTATTTTCGTCGGCGGATGATGTAAAAGCGGAACACCCTGTTCTGGACCGGACGCTTGACATCATTGCTGGACCCGCGGACCCCGTAACCCGCGTGGATGTGCTGCAATCACCCTCCGCCGTGGCGACAGACTCGAACCACCGTGTCTTCGTCGCCGATCCCGGCGCTCAAGCCGTGCATATCTTCGACTTTATTCGCTCGAAATACGGCCGTTTGGAGGGACGCGGCGAGCGTCTGCACGTTCCCGTCTCGCTCGCCGTGGACGGTCAAGATAACCTATACGTCGTTGACCAAACCAGTAGAACCGTCCTTGTCTACGATTCGGCAGGAAAGTTTCGCCGTTACTTAGGGAAGCTGAGAGGAGGAGAATCGTACTTCGATAGCCCAGCAGGGATCGCAATCGATAAAGCTGCGCGACGTATTTACGTGTGCGATAGGCAAGGGCACATGATCTTCGTTATGGATGAGCGGGGGAAGCTGATTCGCAAGCTCGGCAACCGTGGCGGCGGTAACCGCCCCGGCGAGTTCAGGTTCCCCAGCCAGGTAGCTGTAGCCGGCAGTGAACTCTTCGTACTCGATGCAGGCAACGTGCGCATTCAGGTTTTCGACACAGGGGGCCATTTCCTGCGCGCCATGAATCTGGGCTATGCAGATCGCCACACCGGATTGGCTGTAGACAAACGGGGTAATATTTACATCAGTGATTCGGATCTTAACCAGATTCAGGTCCTCGGGCACGAAGGGCAAACGCTCTACAGGTTTGATCCCAGCACAATCAAAGTCGTGAACTTTAGCCATCCATCAGGCATGTGGATTGACGCAGGCCGTTCCCTTTATGTGGTGGATTCTCAGAGCAATCGCGTAGGCCTGTTTCAGATCAAGTGAGAGAATGCGGTGCGGTGACTATCAGCGCTCGCAACATTTCTGCTCGTTTGTCGTGAAGAATCGCCTCTCACTCATTGACCTTTGAACGGGGTTTTGAACTCGATTAGCCTCTTGCCCTGAGTGCATGCGGCACCGAAAATGCGGGGTTGGCGGTTCCGCCGAGGCGGCCGTCCCGTCTACGAACTTTCACCTGCCGACATTAGCTTCTGCACTCGGGCGTCTTATCTCCAGTCCTGGCGTCGAGATCACTGAAGTCACAGTCCACCTTGACGCGTTGAATCGCTAGCAGGGAACAAAATCTCATTTTGTCGACTGCCTGATCGCCGCCAGCGCCGTTGCTAAGAAGGTGCCGGTTTCCACTTTTGATCTGGACTTCCGGAAGTTCGTTGATGTGCGCGTAGAAACTGAATGGGAGCGAGCTAATCCCCGGAGTCATTCTACCGACCGAAGACTCCCTCGGCTCTGGCGGAGGATATTTGCCGGAGCGCATTTATCCTTCTGTCGCCATTGCTCCCACTCTCACGGGCAGACGTATCCGTCGTCTCCGCTGGAATGACGGGCAAGACAATCTGAGAGGGGTGCTTTGCGTCCAGGTAGATTGTGTTTTCGGCGACCTGCGAGCGGCGGTTGTTGTTGAGCGGTTCTCCCGTGTTTGGGTTGATGTCGAAGCGGGGGAAGTTGCTGCTTGAGATGTCGAGACGGATGCGGTGGCCCCGCTTGAATACCAGCGAGGTCGGGTACATTTCGATGGTGAACTCGTAGGGCTGGCCAGGTTTCAGGAGTTCGGCCTTGCCGAAACCGTTGCGGTAGCGAGCGCGTACGATGCTATCGGCGATATTGAGATCTACTCCAGACGGAAAGTCGGCGTTGGGAGGATAAACGTCAACGAGCTTCGCACTGAAATCGGTATCGAGAGCGTCTGAAGACGCCCACAGTTTTACGATGAGGCGGCCAGTGACTTCGATGTCCCTGGCGAGTGGAGGTGTCTGGAATACCAAAACATCGTTCCGTGCGGAGAGCGGCTTCGTGTCGGAGCAGAGCCAGAAATCGAGGCGGCAGCGCTGGTCGGCCGCACCCTGGAACATCAGCGTTCCTTGCGAAGAAACATTGCCGCCGATCGTCGGCACCGGGCTATGCGGGTCGAATTGATAAGTGATTGGGTGATCTTCTGTTGGCTTCTCAGGCGAAAGAACCCCGTTCGCACGCAGGAAGTATGGAGTGGGCGCGGTGCGAGCCAGCGGCCAGTCCTGTTCGTTCCGCCAATGGCCTCCTACGAAGATGCGGCCTTCCGGTGTTTTGTGGGCATCGCCTCCGCCCATGACGTAAATGCGCACGGGAGGCTCGCGATCCACTCCGTTGTCAATGCCCTTCAGCCAATGATCAAACCACCTGAGGTGAAACGCTGTGAGATCGAGCGCCGCGTCGTCGGTGAACTGCGCCTCCCCGGCGTAACTGAGGTTCTCACTGCTGTGGATCCAGGGGCCGATGATCAGGCGCTGGAGACTCTTCTTGGCCCGACGCAGCTCGACGAAATTCATGTTGGCGACCTGCGTTCCCCAGGAATCATACCAACCGGTTGTGTGGTATTCAGGGACATCCTTATATTCCGCGAGGTGGTCGACGACGCTGGCGCCGGAATTCTTCCAGAAATCGTCGTAATCGCCGTGGCTCATGGCTTCGATCAGCCAGGACTCGTAGTCGGGAGCGAACTTGAGCGGAGTTGTGCCGGGACGCAAAGGCAACGCACGAACATAATCGCGGACTTGATTGCCCATGTCGACAAGCGCTTTCGCGGCGGCGGGATCGTTCGCTGCACGTTTTGCCGCGGGGAGCGCGTCTGGAGTTCCGGTCGCATTGCCGAGAGTGAAGACCCAGTTGAAGAACCGCAGTTCGAAGGCTCCGTTATGGCGGACGCCGTAGCGTCCGTAGTCGGACATCGCATTGCGGGGAACCATGGCCTTGATGTAGGGGGCGTTGCCGATGGCGAGGGCATGCTGCGTCGCTCCGGCGTAGGACGAGCCCAGAGTACCGATGCCGCCATCGAACCAGGGTTGCGAGCCGATCCATTGCGCAGTATCGAATCCGTCGTTCGGGTCGTCGTAATGTGGACGCCAGTGTCCTTCAGATTTGTAGCGGCCACGCACGTCTTGCAGAACGACGACGTATCCGTGGGGGACGAAGGAGTTCGCGCTCTGTGCGGAGTCTTCTTTGTTGTAGGGCGTGCGCATCAGAATCACTGGAAACTTTCCGTCAACCAGTTGGCCGTTTTGGGTGGGGCGGTAGATGTCAGCGGCGAGTTTGACTCCGTCGCGCATGGCGACCATTACGTCTTTCGATTCGCCGATGCCGTAGCGTATATCGGTCTGAGCACGGAGCGGAATGCCTGCGGCGAGCACAACCAGCAGGCTCACAATGAAGGAAAACCCGGCGCCGAACTTGTCTTTAAGGTTCCGCATCACCTGAGTCTATACCGGAGAAACGTGCTCGACGAGTTCGACAAGAAAGCTCTGGCACGCGGGTGCCCATTACTCGTCCGCCGGCCCAGCCGCAGAACAGATGCCGTCACGGCGGCGATTCCACCCAGCGGTCGTGATTCTGATTACAATCTCTCGGCACCGCATTGTACTTTCGGCTATCTGTATTGCACTATCGTGTCTTTCCCTCTCGGCTTAGATGTGTGATACCAGAACCATGATCTTCGCGCTCCAAATTGAATTCTCGCGGAGAAAGGGCCCATTCCCCCATGGTCGGTCTTGTCAATCCCCCCACACGGTCGATACGCCAGCTTGTTTGGTACATCATCATCCTGTTCGTACTCTCGACGACTGCTCTTGGACAGACCCAGCAGATTATCCTGGGTGCTTCCCAGATACAGAATTCCCTGGATAACAAGACCAGTGGAATGGCAGAGGCATTTCCGGTCACGGCGAATTCCTCTGGTCCGGTGAACTCCCTTTCACTGTTTCTTGACAGATCAAGTACTGCTGCGACGGTTTGGGTCGGAGTCTACGCAAGTCACTTTGGTCACCCGAACAGATTGCTGAGCCAAGCACTGATTCCGCAGCCCGTGCCTGGACAATGGAACTCGGTATCGATTCCCGCGGTGCAAGTGACGCAGGGAAGACAATACTGGGTTGGATTGCTAGGCCTGAATGGCCAGATTGAGTTTCGAGATCGCTACTGCTCCAGCGGATATGGTGGAGGCGACACAAACCGACACGGGCAATATGGCGGATCCGAGACAAGCCGACAGACGAACTTGACTTCGTTGCCGACGAGCTGGTGGACGGGCTCGCAATATTCGACATGCCTTATCTCCATGTTCGGATCCGAGGGCGCGCCTACAAATGTGTCCGTGACTGTGTCTCCCACTACGGCTTCTTTGCAGGGTAGTCAGCAAACCCAGTTCACAGCAACGGTGAGTGGAACGACGAATACGGCTGTGACTTGGCAAGCCTCAGGTGGAACGGTCACCAGCGGCGGCCAGTACACCGCACCGTCCTCCGCAGGCACCTACACGATCACTGCCACCAGTGCAGCGGATTCAAGCAAATCGGCCTCCGCGGTGGTCAGTGTAACGCTGCCTCCTCAAGTTTCGATTTCGCTCTCGCCCAGCACGGCCAGTCTTCAAACCGGCGGGCAGCAACAATTCGCAGCAACCGTGAGTGGATCAACGAATACGGCTGTAACTTGGAAGGCCTCAGGTGGAACGGTCACCAGCGGCGGCCAGTACACCGCACCGTCCTCCGCAGGCACCTACACGATCACTGCCACCAGTGCAGCGGATTCAAGCAA
>JBARBI010000042.1:0-7896 GCA_049792875.1 Candidatus Sulfotelmatobacter sp. | reverse complement strand
CGTCGGGGTACGCGCCACTCTATTTCGGTTCGGCGGTGTTGCCCGATGGGCGGGTCATGATGGCGGGAGGCGAATACAACGCAACGGGAGGGAATTGCCACGCAGAGTGGACAAATCTGGGCGCCATCTATGACCCGAAAACCAACAAGTGGACGGCCGTGAAGCACCCCCCGGGCTGGGCAAATATCGGCGATGCTCAGAGTGTGGTCTTAGCCGACGGCACCTACATGCAGGCCAACTGCTGTACCACAGAGAGCGCGCTGCTGAACGCGACGACGTTAACCTGGACCCCTACGGGCACGGGGAAGTTCGACGTCAATGATGAAGAAGGCTGGACTCTGCTGCCCGATGGAACAGTGCTGACGGTGGATGCCTACGTTTTTAAGTACAGGCCAAACGGCAAGAATTATGAAATCTACCATCCCGCGAAGGGAAAGTGGACTTCCGGCCCGCACACCGGAACGATCGTGCAACTCTGGGATTCGTACCCAAACGCGCAGTTCTCATCCCAGGAGGTCGGCCCGGGGGTCTTGCGGCCCGACGGGACCGTGTTCTACAGCGGAGCCAATGGAGCGCCCGGAGCGCCTGGTCACACCGCCATCTATGACACCCAGACCAAGACTTGGACCGCTGGCCCCGATTTCCCAGACGGCCTGGATGTAGCGGATGGGCCCGCGGCATTGCTGCCAAACGGTAACGTTCTGGTGCAAACCAGCCCTGGCGTATTCAACCTGGGCTCCAGGTTCCTTGAGTGGAACGGGAGTACGTTCAGCGACGTGACCGCCAGCAACACCGATGCTCCAAACGTTTCTTCTTACTATGGCAATATGCTCGTCCTGCCCACGGGCGAGATCCTTTGGACCGATTTCGGCAACATTTGGGTGTTTGAGCACGGAGGAAAGCCCAAGGCCGAGTGGCTACCCCAGATTGCTTCCGCGCCCACTGACGTCAGGCGGGGAAAATCGTACGTGGTGTGGGGCTACAACTTCAACGGATTCTCGCAGGGCGCCGCGTACGGGGATGATGCCCAGGCTGCCACCAATTATCCGCTGGTGCAAATCACGAATCGGATCACCGGCAACGTGTATTATGCGCGCACGCACGACCACAGCACGATGGCGATCGCCTCCGCGAACCTGGCATTTACTAATTTCGATGTTCCCGGGAGGATGGAATCGGGAGTGAGTGACATGCGGGTTGTCTGCAATGGCATCGCCTCTCTTCCAGTCACCGTAAACGTGCACTAGAGGGGGCCGAGTCTCGGGGTAAAGCTAGGTCGCGGCTGTGACCACGGAGAGTGCTCTGTCACTCTCCGATCCGTCCGCGGAGGACAGTGATCGATGCTTTGGGAAGCTGGTAGACAGCGTCTGCACCACCGTTCACTGTAGACCTCGACGGTGGACCGTCGGGATCCGCATGTCCGCCTGCTCCCTCCGGGTGCCATTGATACTCGTTGGGACCGAAACTGATGCGATCTACCTGGCCTGAAAAGTAGCGGTCTTGCTTGCCCGCGCCGGCGAACGCCATCCTCACCGCGTGATCGTTGTGCTGGTCCCGGTTGACCAGCATTACCGACCACTGACCGTCGGGACGCTCCACGACGTAGGCAGTGACCAGCACATTTCCGGCAGCATCGTTGACATCACTGGAAGCCTTGAACTGTTTGTGAGGCGCGTCGACCGGTTGCACCCATTCTTTCGTGATGAGTTGCGCCGCCAGATACTGCGGAGGATAACCCAGCAGGCTATAGTTCGCGTCAATCGACAAGAAATTCCCGAAACCGCCAGAGCCTCCCGGGTACGGCATGTAATGGAAGTAGTACGTCGCGCCTGCGCCCTCACTCATCATCGTTCCCACATAGTCCGCGAGCCAAAGCCCGCTCTTGACGGTCGATGGCGGCGCTCCGCCCCCGATGTTTCCTTCCGTCATGAAGAACGGAATGTTCGGCGGCAGCCCGTTGTCTTTCCAGACCTGCACGATGTGATGGACGTATCCCGGCTCGGGATACAGATCTCCCCACGAATACGTGGGTCGATCCTGATACGGATAGTGCTCAAAGGAGAAGAATGTGAAGTCGCTGAGGCGGCCGTGCGCCTTGAGGTAATCGACAAATCGTCCCAGCCAGGAAACCTTTCCGCTTGCATCGGGCCAGACCTCGACGTCGCCAAACGTTCCCTCGAACGGCGGGCCTCCCAGCTTCGCCTCCGGGACGACCTTGTGAATCGCCGCGGCGAATTGCACGTACAGGGCGCCGTAATCTTCCGGCAGCATGTGCTGGCCGTCCGCTTCTTCGCCCATCTCGATCCAGGAGATGGGATAGTGCCGCTTGTAGAGATAGGCGATCTCGTTCGCCGCATCCTCGGGCGTGGCGTAGAGCATGGCGATCGGGACCATCGTTGGGAGGCCGCGTGTGACCCCGCACGTAAAGAAGAAATCAAAACCGACCTGGTCTCCGCGGGATTCATCGAGATCAGAAGCGGCATGCCAAGGATCGACGGATGATGGCCAGGTCACGGTCTGATCGCGGCTCGGGAAATGCGTGACGTAATCGTTGAAGGAGCCATCGGCCGAGAGCGCTCCGGCATAAAGTTCGTTGATCGCGTAGCCGACGCAGTTCCGCTTGTCGGCCGAACCGTGAGTGTCGCAGGTGTTGGAAGACTCGGTCATCCAGATGCGGATGTAGCGGACCGGAATCGTCCACGAGATGAGCTTGAGCGTGACCGTCCCGCCTTTGCCTTCGGTGATGTTGCCCAGTGGAAACGTCTGCCACGTGCCCTTCGTCGTGCCTTCGTAGAAGGGCTCCAGTTCGCCCGTCCAGAATTGCACGGCGTAGCGCTTCGCGTAGGGGTCGGCCCATGCAATTCGGATGGCGTTCACGTCGATCTTGCTGCCCAGGTCGATCATCACCCACTGCGGATGCAGCGAGTCATCTTCCCCGGTAAAGGCCTTGGTCAAATAGGGATTGCTTTTCCAATAGGACTTGGGATCTCCATCGGTGAGACGCGACCAGCCGTTTCCGTCGCCGCGGCTGAAGCCGCGATGCGGCAAAGGGTATGCCCACGAACTGTGAATCATTTCCGCGGTGGGCTCGGCCTTGCCTGTGAAATAGCCTTCCTGCTTGTCGGCGTTGCTCCACTTCCCCGCGGGATTCCAATGCCAGGCTTCGACCATCAGCTCGGTATTCTGACGATAGGTTACGGTCTGCCATCCCGCGCCGAGGATTTCCTTCAGCAGCGGATCCTTCAGCAACTTGTCGGGACTGCCGGTGCGCAGGCGGTCGATGGCCGCGCCCAGAGAGCGGATAGGGCTGAACGTATTGGCAATGTGCGCGGGGTCGGCGTCGACGACGACCTTTTGGGCGCTTGCTGCACTTGCAGCTACCAGAATAGCGCTCACAATCACTGTAAGAAACCGGCTCTTGAATCCTGACGTCATGACGCTCCTGAACCTCCGCGGAACGGCGTCTGCCCAGCGTCCGTCGCTGCCGCAGATACCGACTCTGATTCTTGAGGAATAAAAACCGCGACCAGCATACACCGGACCTTCGTGCGACGTGAACAAACGTGCGCGGCAGTTTCAGAATTTCCGCCGTGCCGGCGGCTGTCCGGCGTTTATCAGTGTGGCCGTCGGGTTTCGCAACCTTTCGAGAGTCTCCGGCAGAACAGATCGTTGCAGATTCCTTTTGTGGCTGTCTTTTTTGACGATTGCCCCCGTGCAAGGCGCAATTGCGTTATCCTGCAAGTTCTCTTCTCATCGTCCAGGAGGTCTTCCCAATGTCCGAAGCTGGAGGTTTCAACATCGAAGTCGCCCACCACCTCAGCGAGCACAAAACATCACAATCTTTGGGGCACGAAATATTGGAGATTGCGGAAGCCGTGGTGCTCGCCGTAGTCGCCATCGCCACCGCCTGGAGCGGCTATCAGGCAGCGCTCTGGACTGGACATCAGGCAGAACTGTACGGCCAAGCGAGCAAACTGCGGATTGAAGCCGAGGGAGCCGCCACGTATGCCAATCAGGAGCGTTTGTATAACGCTTCGACCGTGGTTGAATGGCTGAAGGCCGAAGCCCACGGCGACAAGAAGCTCGCTGAGCTTTTTGAACGACGTTTTCTTCCCGAGTTTCGTCCCGCCTTTGAAGCTTGGAAGAAAACTGATCCACTCAACAATCCCAACGCTCCCCCGGGTCCTCAGTTGATGGCGGAATACAGAAGTTCCAAGACCGAAGAGGCTGCCAAGTTGAATGACCGAGCCACAGAAGTCTTCGAACAAGGCACTCGAGACCGGCAAAGCTCCGACGACTACGTGCGAGTAACCGTGACGCTGGCAACCGTGCTGCTGCTGATGGCGATCAGCCAGCGGTTCAAGACTCGTGGTGTGCGAGTTGGATTGCTGGTCACCGCCATGCTCCTGCTGTGCTTTCCGCTTTACCGCATCCTTACGCTGCCCCGAGCATAGAGCGTTTAACCGAGCGAGCAACCAATCAGCAATCACTGTTCCCCAGGTCGGCGGTCCGCCTCCGCTTAGTGATAACCTTGCGAGATGCCTCCCGATCCTGATGCGGGCCCCCGCTCGGCAAAACCGGTTCGATCCTATGCGGTGGTTCTGTTGGCTCTCATCATCGGACTCTTTTTCGGCGTGCTATCCGTCGGCTCGATTGGATGGGTGATGCTGTCACGCAATTCCGGGCGAGCGCTGTTGAGCCATGCATGGTCGGCGGTGACAGGCAGAACCCTCAGTATCGATGTAAACCAGCCTACGGTGGTCGATCGTATTCAGCGTTTGCAGCGGCTGGAGACCGTGGTTTACACCATGGACAAGCTGGTGACTGGCGCAAAAGAAAGCCCCATCTTCCCGGATTTTCTGGCGGGAGATCGCCTGTTGATGCTGGTGCACGGCGAAGTTGTCGCCGGGATTGATTTCACGGATTTAAAGCCGGGCGATGTCAGAGTGAATGGGAAGCAGATTCAATTGCATCTTCCGGCGCCGCAAGTATTCCGGACTCGGATCGACAGCGCGAAGACGCGGGTCTATTCCAGGCAAACTGGTCTGCTGGTACCTACCGACCCGAATCTGGAAACGCAAGTGCGCCAGGAGGCGGAACGTCAACTGCAAGAGGCCGCAATGGCCGATGGCGTTTTGCGAACCGCCCAGCAGAATGCGGCTTCTACTATCAGCAGTCTGCTGCAGGGTTTGGGATTCGAGAAGATTGACTTTGACTAGCAGCAGTGCTTCGGTAGTGCAAGCGCCCTTTCACCAGCAATTCTCGATGAGCGATATTGCGACAGTTGAACTCCCCGGGGGGCGTCCGCGCACTTACCGCGCCGGACAAAAGCTATGGTTGGGGGCCCGTCGCGTTGTACGTGCCGCACCCCAAAAGTACACGGCGGAGCACACACCGTCCGGGTGCTGGATCTGCTCTGTGGCGAACCGAAACAGCAAGTTGCGCGGACTCGTGCGGAGGGCCACTAGAATGCACTGAATCAGGCTGCAGATTAAGGGGAAGAAGATAATGATACGAAACATTCCGATCCAATATTTTATCTTTCGCGTATAAGTGGCGGCGAGGCGCGAACTCATATGGATCGAAGAAGACCGTTTTCATGGTTGGGGCTGCTCCGAATGCACCTGGTTGTTCAAATCTTCTGGTCCGCCCCCCAGCAAATCTTTTGATGAACTGCTGCGGAACTTCGAGCTGCAGCGTGACCAAGAGTTTGCCTCGCACGTTTGCGCTAAACACCCCTTTCCGAAGTCTTAATCTCCAGCCTTGGCGCTTCCCCCGTCCCCTCTTCCTTCGCGGCCCCACCGTACATCCTTCAACACCTTAGTGCTATTCCCATGCCCCGACAGTGACAATAATTGTAAAGTGAAGCGGTTGACGTGGCACACATCCCGTTTCGTTGGAGAAACAAATGGAATGCCAGACCAAGGATGAACTTGAGCAACACCTCTCGGATATTCGCAGACTTGCAACAAGCCCTGCCCTCGCGTCTGAGGAAAAGATCGCGGCTATTCGGGCCGAGCGATTTGCCATCGGCCTCCTGAGGGCGCACGATGATTCGGGTCACCACGGCAAGAGATGCCCGTTCGCGACACGGTGTGGATAATCCGTCACCCGATCCAACGAAAAAACATGAGTTTTGCGCCGTTTTTCTCGCGCGGGCGAGTAACTGTTGTTGTCAGATATTGCAACAATCATGCTCTCGGCGGCCGTTTAGTTCACGACGGCGTACGCTTTCTTGCTCTGACCACTGTGTTGTAGCACAGGCGGGGGTGACCGCGTCACATACCACTAAGAAGTTAGGTCCCGGTTTCTCAGGTAAGCCGCCGTCGGTCCTTGGTCCCCCGGGAATAGCAGCGCGTATTCAAGGGGCGTGCATTCCACAACTTCCCCTGGGACCTCATAGTGTCCCGGGAGCTTTACGCGGACCGTAAGATCAGCGCCTCGCTCCACCAACAATTCAACGAGCGGAAGTCCAGCATCTTCTCGCTGTGTTGCCGCATGGAATATTGGTGTTTGGCCGCCAACGCCGGCGTCGTCCAGCATCGCTGCTGCATTGACGTCAGCGCCACGATCCAGCAATAGCCGTGCCACATGGACGTTTTGAAACTCGGCGGCTACGTGGAGCAGCGTTCCACCGCGCAAGGTGAGCATACGAGCTGCCGTGGTACCAAAATCGAGTTCGGGAAATCGTTGGTGAATCAGAACTGGGCTGGCGTCCAGCAGTTCGACCAGTTCGGTCACACGGCTGCGAATCACGGCCAACACCGCAGGAGGCGTTTGCTTGGATTTCCCCCCGGCATGAAGAAGGATTTCAATGCAGTTGGCCAGCACTTCAGGATCTCGGACGTAGGTGCCGAGCAAGTAGTCGAGGGCCGTACCTGGGTGAGGGATGCCTCGTGACTTCCATAGCGCTTCATTGCCACAATTGGGATCGGCGCCATGCTCCAATAGCCAGTGCAGAGTCCGGGGGTTGAGTGTCTCGCAAGCGGCAAAAAGAATGGGATAGTCGCCGTGCCAAGTTGCGTTCACGTCCGCGCCGTGGGCCACGAGCAATTCCATCATCGGAATTCGCTCGCTATCGAGTGCGGCGCGCATCAGGGGTGCATCGCCTCCCTGATTGACGTCCGATCCATTCTCGATCATCCATCTCGCGATGGCCAAACGGGTCCGGTCCGGTGGTACTCGCGGCACTCTGCACTCGGCGACCCACGTGAGCGGTCCCTCCTTGGCATAGCCCAATGGAGCCTTATGCAACGCCGGATTTCGCGACATCATGGATTGGACAAGGGTAAGATCGTTACGGTCGATCGCATCTTTAAGCTGTCCAGCTTCTTCCAGCGAGTCCACGTGTGCTTTGAGTTTCGGCCAACTGGGGAAGCCATATTGACGAGCCACTTGAAGCTGAGCATGGGAGAGAGATCGAGCGTGGCCCGTCTTTAACCGGTCTTTAGCTTGATCCTTCAAGTGACGGAGGTTCGGGCGATCCGGAAGGGGGCGAGCGGCGGGGGAGACTTGGCTCGACATTGCGAACTCCTTTCATTGAGTTGCCCGCCGTCCGCAAATTCGGGCTGAAAGAAGTATCGCGAAACCAGATTAAACTGCAGGTGGGCTTCTACCCTTTCCGCGGACCGGAAGCGTCCCTCACGCTCATTCAAGCTTACCATACGGCCCGTGGGGTGCTGCTCCCACCGGCTCGCTAAGCGTGGAGCATTATGCACAGTTCTGGATCACAGGCAATTGGTCAGCAATCCAAGAGCGGGAGCCAAAGCTGGGAAAAGTCTGATAGTTGTCGAAACCGGGCGATAGGGTAAGTTTGCGCCGTCTGTTCGCCTCAATCGGGCATTTTGAGTGCTATCGAGATTTGTACGAAGCCGCTGGCGCGGCGGCCGCTACCGC
>JBARBI010000041.1:0-26524 GCA_049792875.1 Candidatus Sulfotelmatobacter sp. | reverse complement strand
ACCAAAGAGCGGGACATTGCGGAGCTCTACGTCGGCAACAAGGGATACGAGATTACCTACAAAGGGGCTCATCCCATCGAGCCGAAAGATCTAGTGGACTACCTGCGCCGCCGTCGCTTCTCGCTCGACACGGTCCTGCGCACGTGGGTGAATGATCCCGGCGTCGTACTTTTGTTTGAGGGCCCGGCCGTCGCGGCGCAACATCCCGCCCAGCAGGTAACTTTGATCAACGCGCTGAACGAAAGCGTCACTCTGTTCTTCGACACCGACACACATTTGCCGGTCAAGAAGTCGTTCTCGTGGCGCGATCCGGTCGACCGCCAGAAAAATCTCGAAGAAGAAGTGTACGAGAACTACCGCCCAGTCTCCGGGATCATGGCGCCTTACAACGTCACCCGGTATTTCAACGGCGACATGGCGAGCCAACGCTTCCTCAACTCAGTAACCATCAATCAGGGACTGGACCAGACCATGTTCGACCCTAATTCCGGCTATAACCCCAATAAGGCCCCCGGTAAGCGATAAGAGGGAGTTGCCCTTTTCGCTCCCCGGTTCCACCCGGGACGATCTCGGGTTAAGTTATTAACGTATTGCTTTTAAATACAGTTAGTGCACATTCGTGGTCAAACTGCCAGCTTCCCCCTGAGGCCGTTTCCGCTACGGAATGTGGCTTTTTTGCCACAGACAGTTTTCTTAACGCCGGCGTAGTCTACTGCATTCACTGGAACATACCCCTGAATCATTCTTGACCCACGAGCAGACAATACGCTCCGCGGTAGAATGCAGCGGCGTCGGCTTGCACAGCGGCGCTCCCGTCTCCATGCGCATCCTGCCCGCGCCGTCGGGCACGGGCATCGTGTTTCGCCGCACCGATCTCGATGGTTTCGAAATCGAGGCCATCAGCCTAAATGTGGCCCGCGTCAGTTACGCCACCAGCCTTATGAAAAAAGGCGTGCTCATTTCCACCACCGAGCACGTGCTCTCCGCCTTCATCGGGATGGGCATTGACAACGCAATCGTCGAACTGGACAACCTCGAATTGCCCATCCTCGACGGCAGCGCCCGTCCTTATGTCGAGATGATTCGCAAGGCGGGTATCCGCAAGCAACGGCGCGCTCGCAAGTAC
This sequence comes from Candidatus Sulfotelmatobacter sp., assembly GCA_049792875.1. Taxonomy (GTDB): domain Bacteria; phylum Acidobacteriota; class Terriglobia; order Terriglobales; family Acidobacteriaceae; genus Sulfotelmatobacter. Next base: position 25,398 of record JBARBI010000041.1, on the reverse strand, counting down.
CTGAAGATTCGTCGGGAAGTCGAGATGCGCGAGGGGAACAAGTTCATCGCCGTCTATCCCTCCGATACTTATTCCGTTTCCTATTCCATCAATTTCCCGCATCCTCTGATCGGCAAAGAGACTTTCCAGGTAGAGCTTACCAACGGAAGTTATCTGCGGCACATTGCGCCCGCGCGCACGTTTGGGTCACGCGAGGACGAGCAAGCCATGCGCAACATGGGACTGATTCGCGGCGCCTCCAGCGAGAACTGCATCGTACTCACCCGCGATGGTATCGAGAACGGCCCGCTTCGTTTCGCCGACGAGTTCGTGCGCCACAAAGTGCTGGATCTGGTCGGCGACCTGGCCTTGTTGGGGAAGCAGATCCTGGGCAACGTGGTTGCCGATCGCGCCGGTCACGCGATGCATACAGCGCTGGTGTCCCGCATCCTGCGCGACAAGACCTTATGGGAGGAAGTCACTTTCCCCGGTGATGACCGCGCTAGCAGCGTTGCGGCTGGCGCCGAAGCTGCCGCTGCGTCTTCGCTGTAATGCTCGGTCAATAGTCCGACCAGTTATCCCGCTAGTCTGCGGGCTCACAGGGCATCTCGTTGGCATCGTGTATCTCGGTCGGCTGCTCCTGCAGCAGTCGTTCCAGCTCGGCCCGAGTCTGGTCAATCACCGCCGCCGCAAACTTGCGAGCGGCTTCCTGCCGCTCTTTCGACAGCTCCTTCACGCGCATATTGAGCAGAGGAATATCCTCTTCAAACCAGCGCAGGGTTCGTTGCACCTTGGCAATGCGAAAATCGTTACTCAACATTCCGTCTCTCCCGTGATCCCACAGAGGTCATCTCCCAGATTGCCACGGGCACAGCCACACGCAAGTCTAAAGGGAGATACCCCTGACGGCATGACGCGTGTACTGCGATTGGTTGGTCGGACTTCCTTGGTGGGACTTTCCCCTGACCCGGTGAGTTGAAACGCAGGTTGGGGGAGCGGACTACTTCAAGCTCTCGGGCTCCGCAGCGGCCAGTCTCTCTTTGGCGCCGGGAAATTCCTGTTCCATTTGTTCATCAAGCCACTGTTCGAGCTGTTGCTGCGAGGTCTTCGAAACATTATGAAACCGAAATCCGGCAAGGCCTTTGACGTCGGCCCAGGCTACTTCGGCCTCAACTTCAAGGCGGTTGTTCGTGCGCGGCAACGAGAACTTCAAATGGGGCGCCGCCCCTTTCGGCAATGCTTCGCGGAGCATCAGCGCAATCCCACCCTCGCTGATGTTGGTACTGGTCGCGTTCAAGGTTTTCCCTTCGTATACGACTTTGACCAGCATCTTCACCGGCTGGCGGAAGTAACGGCGACGCTCCTTGATCATGAAATTCAGCGCCGCATGAAAGCAGCGCGAAGCGTTGAGGGCGCTGATCGGCTTCTGCAGAACGAAGTTGGCACCCATGCCGAAGGCTTCCTGGGTGGTCGTTCTCCTTCCGTTCAGGATGGCGAAAGCCACGGAGTTCTTATTGCTGGGCGTGCCTCTCAGACCCTGCAGGATCCCGAGTCCGCCGTTCAGGTCGTCGCAATCCACGATGACCGCGTCAAACTTATCGGTAATCAGAATAGCGGCGCCGGCCCGGGCTTCCTGGCAGATCTCGACATCAATCGACAGTTTTTCGAGCGTGGGCCGGATCACACGTACCACTTCCGTATCCTGGCTCAGAAGAAGCGAGTCCAACGTCATGTTGTGATTGTAGGGGGGCAGCGAAGGCGCACGATAGTGACCAAGGTGTGGGTCCCTTCGTCCGCCGACGCGCCCGCGCCCGACGGCGTGTTTAATATTTCAACAACCCCGAATCTCGCAGGATTGTGCTCTGCAATCTCGCAGAGTACAACTGATCAGCACGCCCCATGCCCAACGTCGCATATCTTTCGCTCGGGTCGAACGTCGGAGACCGCAAGAGCTACCTTCGCGACGCGATCACACGACTGCAGACCACAGGCCGCATCGTGTCCGCATCTTCTTTCTATGAGACCGAGCCGGTCGAGTTCACCGAACAGGCATGGTTCTTGAATTGTGTATTAGCTCTCGAAACCACAGAGACCCCCCAGCAACTCATGGCCGCCGTACTCCACATCGAACAGGAGATGGGACGTCAACGCCTTCAGAAAAAAGGCCCACGGACGATCGACATCGACATCCTGCTGTTCGGCGAATTGATCCGGGACTCACCGGCATTGACCCTCCCGCATCCGGCGATGCACCAGCGCCGCTTCGTGCTGCAACCTCTAGCGGAAATCGCACCGGAAATGCACCATCCGGTGCTGAGGAAGACAATTCGCGAATTGCTTGGCGCCTTGCCGGCAGGCCAAGTAGTGCGGAAACATCAAGAACAATAACTACGGATCTCACGGATTGTCACAAATCAAACACTAGAATTCAGATCCGGGCATATCCGTGGCAGAGTTTGTTACGGCAGGATGATTCGGCTTCCAGCTTCCTGCGGGGCGACGACGGGGGATTCCTTCTCGGGAAACTGGGCAAACAGAAACTCTACCAAGGCGCGCGACTTCGGACGTCCTGACGTCCTGCCGTTCGCTAGCCGCAACAGAAACACCAGTGCCTTAAGCACATCGGAATCCCGCAGGCTCGAATAGCCAGTGTGCTGCTGTTCGGCCTCGCGATACTCCTTGACCATGGTTTCGACCCCGGCCGCGGCCCGTCGCTGCGAGTCACTGGTCAGCGGTTGCTCATAGTGAAGGCCCGAGTTCAGTCGCCGCTCGTAGCTCTTCGACAAAACCGAGAGCGCAGCAATCAGATCCTGATCGTGCAGGCTGCGGTCCGCCCGGGCAGCTTTGGCCAGCGCATAGGTCAGGCCCACGAGCAGATGTTCCTTCTCATACATGAACTGGTCGGAAACCTCAACCTGCAGAAACAATCCTGCCGGGTCGATCTGGTCCCGTTCCAGCGACCGCGGCTTTTCGTGCTCTCGGGCCTGCAGAAGATACGGGCAGTCGCTCGGACAATCGAGTGTCACTTCGCGCTGCTCGCCGCAGCACTGTGGGCAAATGCGCCCGTGAACGGCGGGGCAAAAGCGCTTTTCCTTGCGGATTTCACAGATGGCGCAACTCAATCGCGGATTCCCCAGCCAGCATTATTGCATCCCGCCGCAGCGTTCCACCACGGAGGCACGGAGACACACAGGGCTTTCCATTTCAGCTTGCAAGTTCGGCTTTTTGCTTTTGTTCCTCCGTGCCTCCCGGTGTGTCCGTGGTGAAATTTCCTTCCCCGGTTACCACGCTGGTACGCATGACAGGCCCGCTCCGACATCGGGGTGCATGGGAAACCCTGTAAACATGGCCTCTCCAGCGTTTGCAAATTACAAAACCCTTGTAAAATAAGGTGTTTTCCACAGGCCCGGGGGTATAAGATAGGCCCCGCTGGTATTAAACCGAATTTTTCGAGGAGGAAATACATGGCTGCAGGTTTGACAAAAACACAGCTCATTCGGCATCTTGCCGAGAAAACCGAGCTCCCCAACAAAACCGCGGCGGCGTTCCTGGAGCAACTGGCCGACACCGCGATCAAAGAAACCAAGAAGAACGGCATCTTCGTCGTACCCGGCCTCGGCCGTCTGGTGAAGGCGCACCGCAAGGCTCGCGTGGGACGCAACCCGCAGACCGGCGAACCCATCCAGATCAAGGCTAAGACCGTCGTGAAGTTCCGCGTCGCCAAAGCCGCGAAGGACGCGATCGCCCCCAAGAAGTAGTTCCTGTTTTAAGATCGAATTCGAAGGCCGGCCCAGGCCGGCCTTTGGTTTTTCTACGATGCAGCCGTAGCGGCGGACGCATTCCTCCGCCGGGGTTTGCAAGCCCAACCAAATTCCCATGCTCAACTGGATCGTGATCGGAATCGGCGACATCGCGACGCGACGCGTCATTCCCGCCATCCAGGCCGAGCCCCGCAGCCGACTCTACGGACTCGTCACCCGAGATCCCGCGAAGGCAGCCCCGTACGGCGTGCGCGTCTGGGGATCACTCGCCGAAGCGCTGGCCGATCCTGAAGTTCATGCCGTCTACGTCGGCACGCCAGTCTTCCTGCATGCGCCGCAAACGATCCAGTCCCTGCGCGCCGGCAAGCACGTGCTCTGCGAAAAACCGATGGCCATGAACGAGGCCGAGGCCCGTACCATGCTCGACGCAGCCCAAGAGAGCGGCCAAAGCTTCGGCGCGGCCTACTATCGGCGTTGCTATCCCAAAGTACAGCGCGCAAAACAGCTGCTCGCCGCGGGTGCGATCGGAAAGCCAGTGCTCGCCGAACTTACCAACCACATGTGGTTTGACGGCACCGGCAGCCGCAGTTGGCTGGTCGATCCGGCCAAGGCCGGAGGCGGCCCGCTGTTCGATGTGGCCTCGCACCGCATCGATGTTCTCAACTTTCTGTTCGGCCAGCCGCAGCGGGTCTCGGGACAACTCTCGAACCTGGTGCATCACTACGCAGTGGAAGACAACGCTACGGTGATGATCGAATACCCTGGCGGAGTCCGCGGCATCGTCGATGTGCGCTGGCACTCCAAAGTCGTCCGTGACGAATGCCGCATCCGCGGAACTGACGGTGAGATGGAGCTATCTCCCCTCAATGGTCCTGACCTCGTCTATCCCGGTGCCTGCGAGAATCTCCCGTCTCACGCCAACCTGCACTATCCCATGCTGGAAAACTTCGTGGATGCCGTAGAGGGCAAAACTCCGTTGCTTTCTAGTGGAGCGTCGGCGTTTTGGACAGACTGGGTCACCGAGCGAGCCCGCGAAAGGCCTTAGGCTCCTGATGTGGGGACAGGCGCCCTCGGCTGTCCGCCGAGCAAAGCTCGGCGAGTCAAGTGGTGCACGCTGCCGGTACGAGATCTGGAACAGGCGCCTCAGTTCCCATACTCGTTCTTCACCACCTCGCCGCCCTTCATCACAAACTTCACGTGTTCCAGAGTGGTGACGTCCTTCACCGGATCGCCATCCACGGCGACGATGTCTGCCCATGCCCCCGGTTCCAAACTGCCGACCTTGCCCGACCACCCCAGCAGATCTGCGGCATTCACCGTCGCCGCCTGAATTGCCTGCAGTGGCGTCAGCCCCAACCTCACCATTACTGCGAACTCGTGCGCATTCATACCATGCGGATAAACCGCTGCGTCCGTGCCGAAAGCAACTTTCACTCCGCTGGCGAAAGCGTGAGCGATGTTCTTGCGTGCCAGCGGAATTATTTCCTGAGCCTTGGCCAGCAGCGGCGGAGGCAGGTGGGTTAATCCTGCATTGTCGATCATCCAGTCGCCCAGGTAGAGCGTCGGGACAAGATAGGTTCCGTGCTCTTTCATGGCCGCGATTCCGGCGTCATCGATGTAAGACCCGTGCTCGATGGAATCCACGCCCGCCTCCGCCGCCCAGCGAATTCCCTCCGCCCCATGGGCGTGCGCCGCAACTTTGCGGCCTAGCCGGTGCGCGTCGGCCACAATCGCTTTCATCTCCTCGACCGTGTACTGCGAGTGTTGCGGATTGTCCCCCAGCGAGAGCACACCGCCCGTCGCGCACACCTTGATCAGGTCGGAGCCGTACTTGATGTTCTCGCGAACCTTGTGTTGCACCTCGGCAATGCCGTCGGCCACGCCATCGCTCACGGCGTGATATTCGAAGGGCAGCATGTTGTTGTCGCAATGTCCGCCCGTGATACTCAGCGCCGGCCCGCTCACTAGCAGTCGCGGCCCCGGTACATCGCCCGCGTTGATCGCGTCGCGCAAGGCCACGTCACTGTAGCCACTGGCGCCCACGTTGCGCACGGTCGTAAACCCCGCCAGCAACGTCAGCCGTGCGTTCTTGGCGCCGATCAGCGTCTCTCGCGGCACGGAAATTGCCAGCCGCTCGTAGCCGAACTTCGGCTCCATGGTCAGATGCGTGTGCGCATCAATCAAGCCTGGCAGCACGGTTGCGTTCGGCAAATCGATGCGCACCGCGTCTGCGGGAATCTTGGCCTCCGACGCAGCGCCCGCGCTGATGATCCGTCCATCTTCGGTCAGCAGTATCTGGTCCGCGAGCAGTTTGCCGCTCTTCACATCAAGCAGACGTCCCGCATGCACCACAACATGCCGCGAAGTCTGGGCAATCCCCTGCGTCCCGAGACAAAACAACGCAACCGCCAGCGTGCAGATCTTTCTCATGCTCTCCCTTTCCCCGGATTGTTTGATTCGCGGCCGCGACTATCCTCGACTGGCCAGCCCGCGCCGTCCGTCGAGACCCCAGACTCGTCCGGCGTCAGCCGCGAAGAAGATGATGAATAGCAGCATCAGTGGCAGATGATCAAGTTCCGCTCCGAAATAGCGCCAGACCGGCGCCCCGTGGCCTGGTTCCCACCACGTGGACAGAACCAGGTTCAGCAGAAACAGGATGCCCAGAACGCTGGCGGGACGCACCCACAGCCCGATCAGCAGAGAAATGCCGATCAGCAACTCGACGACCCCGACCCCATAGCCAAAAAGCACCGCGTGCGGCAGAAATAGTCCCGACAGAACCGGACGATAGAAACTGACCGCGCCGTTCGCAATGAACTCCTGCAGATACGTCTGAAACCCGCCGTGCGAAAAGCCCGGCCCCGCTGCCTTGTACTCTCCGAAGAGGAGAAAGAACACGGACGTGGCCATGCGCACGCCAGCGATCGTCTTGGATGCAGCAGATAGAGGAGGTTCTGGGGTCAAGAAAATGTCGGCTTCACCGATGCTGAAGAATCCGATTTTGGGTGGCGCAGCGCTTTCAGCGCTGCGATCAAGCCCTTCTCTTCTTCGAGAGCTTTTAGCCCCTGGGGGACCTGGTGCGCAAACCTCCCACCCGTCTTAGCCCCCTGGCCCGTCATTGGAAACATACTGCTCGAGCGACTCCAACTCCCGGCTCAAATCATCCACCCGCCACTCCAGCAGGTTCCGGATGGAGAGAATCCCCAGCAGCTTGCCGTTGTCATCGGCGACCGGCAGATGGCGGAAGTGCCGTTCCAGCATGATGCTCAGGGCCTCGCCTGCGCCTGTGCCCCGCGTGGCCATCTCCACCGGAGTCGTCATCAGATCGCGCACCGGGGTCGTCCTCGGATCCACATGGCTGAGCGACATCTTTCGCAGCACATCGCGCTCCGTAAAAATGCCGGCCACGCGATACTCACTGTCGACTACCGCTACCGCTCCCACGTGGTGGTCCAACATCTTATGAATTGCATCCGCGACGGTAGCCTCCAGCCCCACCGCGGCAATCTCCCGGTCACAAAGATCGAGCACGCTCATAGAGACCTCACTTCGGCCTCCCTGCAACTCGGAAGCCGGATTCCACCGACTCAAACTGGATTGAGGCATTATGCTCGCGTCGAAGCGCTTGTCAAGGAAATTTGCGAGAAATCTTGCGGGTTCGCCGCTGAGGCTCTCCCGAATCCCAAGGAGTCCCTTACTTCGCCCGATACACCTGCCCATCCTTCATCACAAACTGCACGCTTTCCAGCGCCTTGATGTTGTGCAGCGGATCGCCATTCACCGCGACGATGTCGGCCAGCGCGCCCGGAGCTACGACGCCGATCTTGCCCTCCATATCGAGCATCACCGCCGCGCGGGAAGTGGCGCTCTGGATCGCGTCCATCGGCTGCATGCCGAATTCCACCATACGAGAAAATTCCTGCGCGATCGGCTCGGTCCAGGGGATCCCACCCATGTCGGTGCCAAAGACAATCTTTACCCCCGCCTTCAGCGCCTTCTTGAACGAGGGCTCGTGGACGGCGGCGCGCAAGCGGTCGCGTTGCCCACCCGCCGTATCCGCCGCGGCCCAATCGGTGTAGTAAACGCTGAGCGTTGGCACATACCAGGTGCCTTGCTTCAGCATCTGAGCGATCGCGTTATCGTCGAGGTCAAGTCCATGCTCGATGGAATCGCATCCGCCGTCGAGCGCCCGCTGCAGACCGATGCCACCATAGGCGTGACACGCAACTTTCTTGCCCCAGCCATGCGCCTCGTCCACAATTGCCCGTAACTCCTCAACCGTGAGCGTCGGTTGCGAAACCAGCTCCCCGTTCTTTCCCACCCACGAGCGGTGCGTCATGTACACCTTGATCCAGTCGGCCCCGTGATCGAGCTGTTCGCGTGCCGCCTTGCGCGCTTCCACCGGGCCATCGACGATCTGCGCCCCCTTCGGCATCTCGAGTTCGGGCGCGTACCCTTCCAGCGGATATCCCCCCGTAGTCGAAATGGCCCGCGTCACCACGAACAGTCGCGGCCCAGGAATGTATCCGCCCTCAATCGCCTGCTTGATGCCCACATCGCCGTAACCCGCGCCCTCGGTTTCCACGTCACGCAGGGTGGTGAAGCCCTGCTCCAGCGCCCGTCTCGCCGCAACCGTAGCTCGCGCCGCGCGCAGCGCCAAAGGCGCCGTCAGGATGTTGGCGTCGTATCCGCCATCGGCGGGCGCCTCCCCCTGCAGAAAGATGTGCGTGTGCGAGTCAATCAAACCGGGAAGCACGGTTTCTCTGGAGAGATCGATCACCGTCGCTCCGGCAGGAATCTTCGCACTCCCCGCGTCGGAGACGCTCTCAATACGGTTGCCGTGAATGACCACAACTTGATCATGGCGCACCTTGTCGGATTTACCGTCGATGAGCGTGCCGGCGCGAATCACGGTAACCGGCGCCGAGGACGAACCCGACGGCTGCGCGAGCGCGTACGTTGCAAAGGTAAGGCACAAGATCAAGAATAAGCTCTTCATGCAATCTCCCCAGGGCAATCCGCAGAGGGTTCAGGGGACGGCCTCGTGTATTCCGGCAAGATGATTTAGCGGGAAGGATTCTATACCTTAATGCGTCAGCCCGCCTCGGCATAAGGCAAGCGAACGGGCCACGGAGAAGCAGTCTTGCAGATACGGGTCGCGGAAAAAGGGGATGCGGACGCGATCGCTTCGGTGATCAATGCCGCATTTCGTCAAGCTGAGAGCTTCCTCATCGATCAGGATCGTATCGACTTGGAAACTGTGCGGCAATTGCTTCCAAAGGGGACCTTCCTGGTTGCGGATGGGCTCAACTGTCTCTCCGGCTGCGTTTTCGTCGAACGCAGAGGCGATCGGTCCTACCTGGGTCTGCGATCGGTCGATCCGCAATGCCAGAAGTCCGGGCTGGGCTCGAAGCTGATGAACGCTGCCGAAGACTACTGCGCCAACGCCGGCAGCCGCTTCATGGATTTACGAATTGTGAGCGTGCGGAAGGAGTTGCCTGCCTTCTACCAACACCGGGGATATGTCGCAACCAGCACCGAGCCCTTCACTCCCGGTCTGAATCCCAAGCTGCCCTGTCACTTCGTGAACATGTCGAAGCCGCTGAACTGACCATCCCCGCGATTCACGGCACCAGGGCGTCCGCCTCGATCTCCACCAGAATCTGGGGCGAGATCAGCGCGCTCACCTGCACCATCGACGTCGCCGGACGAATGTCGCGAAAGAACTCGCCATGCGCCTTCCCAACCTTTTCCCACTCCGCGATGTTCGTCACATACATGCGAGTGCGCACCACGTCTTTCAGGCCGGCGCCCGCCTTCTGCAACGCGCTCTCGATGTTCTTCAACGTCTGCACTGACTGCGCATACACATCGCCCACGCCGACGATCTTCCCGTCGGGCCCGGTGGCTGTCGTCCCCGAGACGTACACATTCGTACCTACCTTCACTGCACGAGAGTAACCCACGATAGGCTCCCACGCCGTGCCGCTGGAAATGTTCTGCCGATCTAACTTCTGACGATCCATGCGATTCCTCCGTTGGCCGCTCATTCTACATGGCGTAGAAACGGTTTTAGCGTCGAAATTGGCAGCCGCCTCATCCGACTGCCAGCAAAATGTCCGGACAACTCGCTCGCATGCCACATCGTCTCACTGATTAGAAAAACGAATCGTGCTGAGAAACAAAAGTCACTTGCGTTGCACCATCAAAGTGAGGTATCTACTCACGCAGGTGGCTGAAACTCCGTGCCTGCTGCGGAGTTCAGGGGGCTCAAAATCATGATTCCGGAATCGCATCCGTTGCAGCTGTTGTTTCAGGATCTAGTAGGACGGCACTACGCAGAAGAAATCGGCATTCGCGATCCCCAGATCGTGGCCTACGTTTCTCATCTGCTGGCCGAGTTCTGCGAGGCCGATCAACTCTACAAAGTTCGCGACGCATTCGAGCGTCCGCTGGCCGACGTCGGCGAGATGCTTCTGGAGTCCGATCCGGTCTATGGCCCCGCGCCTTCGTTTGACCGCGAGCGCCAGGTGCGTAAGCACATCGGCGACTACACCTTGTTCCTTGCGGGCATGTTCCCCGAAAGCATCAACCATTTCCGGCTGCGCCGCCAACGCCTGGAGAATTTTGTCGAGTGGGTCAAGGCCGGCAAGGAAAGTTATTACATCGTCTCCAAGTTCGAACACTTCGAGTACGCCAAGGTCGCTCCCCTGTTTGCGAGCCTCTCGAAGAACTTCGAAGAATGCGTGTACGGCCTGAACATGGTGAAGAACGATCTGGAAGAGATGCAGCACCCCATCATTCGCCGCACCGACGACCTGATCATGTAACACGACCCATGGAATGTGGCCCAAGCCCTCGCGCCAGAACCCGCGCGCCCTCACACCCGCAGATCCCCTGCGCTCCCCATGCGGTAAAAACTTAGCGCCGCACTCCCCTGTGCCAGGTGACGGAACCGCCGCAGCGGGCCGAATTCCTCTCCCGGGTCAAACCTCTTTTCATGCTCGGCAATCACTACGGACATCGCCCACACCAAAGACGATTCCGCCAGCGCCGTCAGTGTCTTCGTGTAAGCCTCCTGCATGCGGTACGGGGGATCGATGAACACCACGTCGGCCGCCACGTGCTGCCGCTCCATGCGCCAGAACGCGCGCGGCAAGTCTTCCTCTAGCACATGAAAGCCATGGTCAATACCCAGGGTCTGAAGGTTACTGTGGATCGCGTCCGCCGCCGCGGCAAAGTGTTCCACGAAATACACCTCCTTCGCCCCACGGCTGAGGGCTTCGATCCCCACCGCTCCCGTTCCCGCGAACAGATCGAGCCAGACACTGCCCTCGAGCGCAGCTGGATTCCCCGCCGTCAACACGTTGAACAACGTTTCGCGAAGCCGGTCCGAGGTAGGACGCACGTCCATCCCGCGCAGCGAGCGCAGTGTCCGGCTTCGATACTTTCCCGCGATCACTCGCATGGCTCTGTACTTTTGGATACCGCCTTCAATATATCCATCCATGTAGAATAAAAGTAGCGAAGGCTGAATGCGAAGCTGGTCCATCCCGGTGGGAGGTCTGTTTGGCGTGGATGTCCGCATCCACCTCACGTTCTTCCTTCTGCCCATGTTTATCTTCTGGATGGAGTACAACGCGCACCAGGGATCCGCCAACGGACCGCGCGACCTGGCGCTGGTCGGCATCATTCTCGCTTGTGTGGCGGCCCATGAATGCGGTCATATGTTCGCTGCTCGCCGCGTCGGCCTGATTCCCAAGGCGGTCATCCTGCTGCCGCTCACCGGGGTCGCGTTATACGACGAATCGCGCGTCGAGAAACTGCAACCGGGCGCGCTATGGAAGCGGGACGTTCGCCTCGCCCTGGTTGGACCGCTGGTGAGTCTCGCGCTCGCCTGCCTGGCAGCAGCGGCCGTGACCGCGGCCGGACGCGGAGCGGATCTTTGGCACTGGCCCTTTCTTCAGGCCGCCAACTTGCCCCGCAGCGTGGTGTGGGCCAATCTTTATCTAGCGATTCTCAATCTCATGCCCGCCTACCCCCTCGACGGCGGACGCATCCTCCGAGCCTACCTCGGTCGCACCCTCGACGTTGCCACCGCCACCCGGCGCGCCGTTTCCATCAGCAACGCCATCGCCATGGTCTTGATGCTCGCAGGCCTGTTCAGCGATAACTGGCTGACGATGGTTGGCGTGATCGTTTTCTCCGCCGCTCAGTTGGAGGAACGCGCCCTCGTATTCCAATCTGTGCTGGACAACGTGCGTCTCGAAGAGGTGATGCTCACCGACTTCGCCACGCTCTCTCCAGCAGATACTCTGGAGGATGCCCTGGAGAAAGCCGTCCATTCCCTGCAGGATGATTTCCCCGTGGTTCGCGGGATGGATATGGTGGGAGTGATTTCGAAGCAACGTATTCTCGACACTCTTCGGGCCGAAGGAAATGGCTACGTCCAAGCCGTGATGAACAAAATTTTCGAAGTCTCCCTGCGCCAGGACTCGCTCGGCTCAGCCTTCCGCAAGCTCACCGCCCGCAACTCCAGCATCATTCCCGTGGTCGAAGACCAGCGCCTGATCGGCATCGTTACCCTGCAGAACCTGATGCACTCGATGGCCCTGCTGGCCGAAAGCCGCAAACTCCAGCGCGACGAAGCCGAATCGTAAATAAGTTAGGTGGGGACAGCCGCCTTTCGGCGGTCAGGCCGAGGCCGGGTGCCCCATTTCTCGCGCTCTTTGCGAGCAGTGGGACCTCTCGAAAATCTCAGAACAGCCGCACTGCCTTCGCCTTCTGCACTGCCGCAATGGTTCTCAGCTTGTCGAGCACTTCCTCTCCCACACGCCCATCCACATGCACCACGGCGATCGCCTCGCGCGGCTGCTCTGAGTCTTTCTCAGCCGCGCGCCGCCCCAGCGAAAAATCAGCAATGTTGATCGACTCCTCGCCCAGAATCGTTCCCACTTTGCCAATCACGCCCGGCACGTCGCGATTCCTCAGGTAAATCAGGTTGCGCTCCAGCGGCGCTTCCACGTCGATGCCGTCCACATGCAACAGCCGCGGCGCGTCTCCATGCAGAACGGCGCCCTTGACCATGTGCTCTTCCGACGAACTCTTCAGAAAAATCGACAGCACGCTCCCCGCGCCTCCGGTTGACGCCTTCGCCTTGTGCGATTCCAGCACCCGCAGTCCGCGCGCATCCGCAATCGCGGCCGCGTTCACCAGGTTCGCCTTTTCCTCGAGCGCCTGGTTGAGAATGCCCTTGATCGCCCCGTTGCGGATCAATTCCGTCTTCCACTCCGCAATGTGCCCGCTGTACCGGATCGAGATCTCTTCAATCGACCCTTCGGAAACCTGCGCGAGAAATGCCCCCATGCGTTCCGCCAGCACGATGTAGGGCTGCATGGTGGCATACTCTTCCGCCGACACAGATGGCACATTCACCGCGTTCTGAATCACTCCATGCTTCAGATATTCCTTCACCTGCTGCGCAATCTGCACGCCGACGGCTTCCTGCGCCTCGAACGTCGAGCCGCCCACGTGCGGCGTGAGCACCACGTTTTCCAGCGCCAGCAGTGGCGAATTGTTCGGAGGCTCTACCGCAAAAACGTCGAGCGCTACCGCGGCAACCTTCCCTTGCTGCAACGCCTGCGCCAGATCCGCCTCATTCACCAGCTCGCCGCGCGCGCAATTCACCAGCCGCACGCCTTTCTTCATTTTCGCGATCGATGCCTCGTCGATCATCCCCGTGGTCTGCGGCGTCAGCCCTACGTGCAGCGTAATGTAGTCTGCCACCGCGTAGAGCTCGTCGAGCCCCGCCAGCCGGATCCCCTGTTCCTTCGCCACCGACACCGACACAAACGGATCGTGCGCCACCAGTTCCATGTCAAAGGCCCGCGCCCGCCGAGCCACTTCCATGCCGATCCGTCCCAGCCCGATGATGCCGAGCGTCTTGGCCCGCAGTTCGGTTCCTTGCAGCGATTTCTTCTCCCACTTGCCCGCGTGCATGAGCGCGTCCGCGCGGCACAGATGACGGGCCATGGCCAGCATCATCCCCAGCGTGTGCTCCGCCACAGCGACCGCGTTGGCGCCGGGAGTATTCATCACCGCGATGCCCTTGTGGGTCGCGGCTTCGAGGTCGATGTTGTCCACGCCCACCCCGGCTCGACCGATCACGCGTAGCTTTTTCGCGTGCTCCAGGAGCTTGGCATCAGCCTGCACCGCCGAGCGCACAATCAGCGCATCCGCCGTTTCCAGATGCTCCTCCAACTTGCCTTGCACTTGATCCGCGGTAAGGACGGTCCAGCCCGGTTCCTGCAGTTGGGCCACGGCCGATGCTGAGATTTTTTCCGCTACGATGATTTTCACTATGAATTCCTTTTAAATGGAGATCCTGTTTCAGAAATCTTTTTGACAATCAATTGACGGGAAAATGACACCCCGCTGACATACCCTCCAACTGGACTTCCTAGACTTGGCCTCAATGGGCTTGGCCCTTGGGAGAACACCATGAAAGTTCTTCAACCGATGAAACCCTTCGCGGCAACATTGCTCCTGACGCTGATCGCTTTCACCCTGGCGTGCGGCTACAGTTCTAAGTCCACGCCGCCTGTCGCCGGCAGCGTTCCCACGATCGCTCAACTTGCCCCCCCCAACGCGACTCACGGTGGGGCGGCCTTCACTCTGACCGTCAACGGAACCAACTTTGGCGCCCAGGCAGTGGTGAACTGGAATGGTGTTGCACAAGCCTCCAGCACTACCTATGTGAGCGGCAGCCAGCTCACGCTTGCGGTTCCGGCGTCGGCGATCACCGCCGCTGCCACCGTCAGCGTCACCGTGACCAACCCCGGCACCCCGGGTACAGGCATGTACGGGGGCGGGACCTTACCTGAGACCTCTGCCGCCATGAGCTTTGCGGTCAACTAGGCCGACGGTCGGTAGGTTCAGCGCATGTCGGGGAAGCAGTTTCACATTGGCTGAAGAACTTGGTTGTGGGTGGCGCTGCGCTTTCAGCACTGCGATCAAGCCTCTCATCTTGAGGGCTAAAGCCCCGGCGCCCAATTCAGCAAACTCTTAGGCCCCGACCAGTTGTCTCTTCCCAGCCAGGTTGCGGGCATAGACTTCCTGCGCCGGGCGTACCGCTGCGCCATACTCGACGCCCCGGTCGGTGACCCGGGCCAGCACGTGTTCGAGCGCGCCGAGAATCCCAATCGTGTCGAGATAGTCGTAGTACCCGATGTGTGCGATGCGGAATAACTTGCCCTTCATCTCTCCCTGGCCGTTGGCCACGACGGCATCAAACGCTTCGCGGAACTCCTTCACGATCTTGCTCGAGTCCAGTCCCTCCGGCGCGCAGATCGCGGTCAGCGCCGCCGCCGGCGATGACGCATACAGTTTCAATCCCAGAGCCTTCGCGCCCGCCCGCGTCATCTCCGCGCAGAGCTCGGCGTTGTTCACGAGTTCTTCCCGTCCCGCGGACAATTCGCCGTTGCCCATGCCGCGCACAAACTCCAGCGCCGCTCCCAGGGCCGCAAACAGCGATGTCGCTGGCGTGTAGGCCGACTCACCCTTGGCCGCCGACTTCCGTTCCTTGCGCAGATCAAAGTAATACCGCGGCGAGGTGGTCGTATCCATCCGCTTCCACGCCCGCTCGCTGACCGCGCAATACGCCAGCCCCGGAGGCATCATCAGCGCTTTCTGCGATCCCCCGATAATCACGTCTACGCCCCAGCCATCGACATCGAGATGAGTCGTGCCCAGCCCGGTGATCGCATCCACCACGAGCAGCGTGTTGTCGCCATGCCCCCGCACGATCTTCGCGATGCCTTCCACGTCATGCCGCGCTCCGGTCGAACTCTCGGTGGCCTGCACAAACACCGTTCGCACGTCGGAAGTCACCCGGGCCTGAATCTCGGCCAGCGAAAACGTCTCGCCATACGGAACGCTCAACACGTCCACCTGACAGCCGAACGCCCTGGCCAGCCCCGTCCAGCGCTCGCCAAATTTTCCCGCCGTCAGCACCACCACCTTGTCGCCGGGCGAGGTGAGGTTCGAGACCGACGCCTCCATCACGCCCGTGCCCGACGAAGCCAGCACCAGCACGTCGTTCTTCGTGCCGATGAATTCCTTCATGTCGGCCAGCACACGCTGAAACAGCGCGCGAAAGTCGGCTGTCCGGTGATGCGCCGTAAACGAAGCCATGGCCGTCTGCGCCGCCGGCAACAGCGGAGTCGGTCCGGGAGTAAAAAGACGGTTCTTGCGCAACATAGTCAGAGTCCTTATGAGAGAGATAGTCCATTAGTTTACTGGAACCGCGCGCGCAGAGCACGTTTTGCCCCGGCAATCTTCTAGCGCAAAATCCCATTCCACGCCGTGACCCCCGTCACAAGAAACACTTGTAGCCCCGGACGCATTCGTCCGGAGCGTGCGCGCCAGCCGCGTTCTTTGCGACTAGAGCCTGCCCTGAGCGGAGTCGAAGGGTGGGGATTTTGACCGCAGAGGCCGGGTGCCCCATTTCTCGCGCGTTCTGTGCGCGAGAAGTGGGGGATTTTCGACTTCCCACCCCCGACCGTCATCGAGGCGGCACCGTCTATAATCCCTGTCATGAGCCTCACCGAACAGATCCAGAAAGACATCGTCACCGCCATGAAAGCGAAGGACGAAGCCCGCCTCTCCACCCTGCGTATGGTCAAGAGCGCATTGCACCTCCGCCAGGTAGAAAAGATGTCCCCGCTCGACGAAAAGGAATCCCAGGCCGTGCTGGCCACGCTGATCAAGCAGCGCAAAGAATCCGTCGAGCAATTCACCAAAGGCGGACGCCAGGAGATGGCCGATAAGGAAGCCGCCGAAATCGTCGTGATCGAGAGCTACCTGCCGAAAGCCGCTGGCGAGGCCGACGTGATCGCCGGAGTAAAAGCCGCCATCGCCGAAATGGGCTCGCCCACCATGAAGGAAATGGGCACGGTGATGAAGAACGCAATGGCGAAGTTCAACGCTGCTGGCATGCGCGTCGACGGCAAAATGGTCAGCGAAATCGTGAAAAGAGAGCTGGCGGGGAAGGAGTCCGCAGAATAATCCTGTGGGGACAGCCGCCCTCGGCCGTCCGTCGAGCGCAGCTCGACAGATTTGATTTCGGTCAACTTCGAAGGAAGGCTCAGGGACTGGAGGCCTGGCGTCAAGAGCGGCGCAACCCGCCAACGGACGGCCGAGGGCGGCCGTCCCCACACGGTTCCTGACAATGCCGGCGTCGGACCACTACTTGCTCCTCTGCCACTCCCGGTAAGCCTCACTCTTCGAAACCCCCCGCTCCCTCGCCACTTTCTTCAGCGCGGCCTTCTCGTCCACTGTCTCCTCCGCCATGATCTGCTCCACCCGTTGCCGGACCGAGGGGCGGAGGAATGCGTCCGTCCCTACGCGAGCATCTTCTTCGCTGGCTTTTCCGATCAGGAGTGTGATTTCCCCCTTCACCGCTTCCCGCGCCTTCAAGTTTTCCAGCACTTCTCCCGCACGCCCCCGAAGAAACTCCTCATGCAGCTTGGTCACTTCGCGCGCGACCACCACATGCCGAACCTCTCCCAGAACCTCGACGACGTCTGTGAGCGTCTCAACAATACGGTGCGGAGCCTCATAAAACACCTGCGTCCGCGGCGAACTCTTCACCGCCTCCAGCGCCGCCCGCCGTTCCCCGCCCTTGGCCGGAAGAAATCCGCTGAAGCGAAACGAATCCGTCGGCAGCCCGCTCGCCACCAGCGCCGCCAGAAATGCCGAAGCCCCGGGAATCGGCACCACCGGCACACGATGCCGAATTGCCAGCGCGATCAGCCGGTACCCCGGATCAGAAATCCCGGGCATGCCCGCATCCGTCACCAGCGCCACGCTCGCGCCCTCCTGCATTTCCTTCACCAGCTCCGCCGACTTCGTCATCTCGTTGTGCTCGTGATAACTGGTCGTGCGCGTGGCAATAGCATAATGATTAAGCAGCTTCTGCGTCTGCCGCGTATCCTCGCAGGCAATCACGTCCACTTCCTTCAACACGCGCAGTGCCCGCAGCGTAATGTCCTCCAGATTCCCGATCGGTGTCCCCACCAGATAAAGCGCGGGCCCGGCGGCAACCGCCACCTGCTGTTCAGCCTTCCTCATGGCCGGAGTCTACCACCGCCAATGTGGGCACAGCCGCCCTCGGCTTTCCGTCGAGCGCAGCGCGACGATTCTGTGCGCCATACCCTTGGCAGCCCGGTGGCGGTTTATCCTAGCCTATGCCCCGCACGAGGCCTATATGACCGCGAACGACTTCCGCAAAATGGCTCTCGCCCTGCCCGAGACCGAAGAACGTTCCCACATGAATCATCCCGACTTTCGGGTAGCAGGAAAAATCTTCGCCACCCTCGGCTACCCCGACAAGTCTCGCGGCATGGTCAAGCTTTCTCCCGAAGACCAGCATTACTTTTCCAAGGACCATCCCGACGCCTTCATTCCGGTGAAGGGTGTGGGGGGACGCCGCGGTGCCACCAGCGTTCATCTCAAAGCCGCGAAGAAAGACACTCTGCAAAAAGCGATCCAATCGGCGTGGCGAAACATCGCTCCAAAGCGTTTGCTGGCGAAGTTCAACCAGGCTGGTGGCAGCGTAACAATGTCCTGACGCATGGCTCGTCGCGTGGTTTCAGGCTCGAAAAGGACGGTCAGAGATAGAATGCCTCGCGGCTTACTAGGGGCATCGAATGACCAAGAGAACTTCTGCTCGACTCGCCGCAGGTTATTTTCTCCTCGCTTGCGTTCTCACACCACTGGATCTTCATTCGCAATCGTCTGAACCGATGACCGCCGCCGGCATGTGCAAGCCGGTCAACGAGCGGACGGGCGAGGTGGGATGCTGGATCATCGCCCACCAGTCAATCGGAGAATTGCCGCAGCCTCAAGTATTCTGGTACTTGGATGTATATCCCACCTGGCTGGGCGCAGAGGCAGCGAAGGGAGCTCGGGGAACCGTCGTTGCTTCACTTGGAAAAATCTGGTTGTTGACGATTGAGAACGCGGGATGGCGGCCTGCGAGCGGCGAACGGATCGCCCAAATTGGTCCCCTTCCCGTGGTCGCGGGCGAAAAGTATTCCGCACAATACATGGAAGCGATTCTGACGCCCGCAATGACCTCCGCCATACACATCCATTCCGGCCCCGAAGCCTGGTACACCGCGGCTGGAGAAACTTGCCTCGAAACTCCGGACGGGAAGCTGGTTGGCCGCGCGGGAGGCCCGCCGGTCATTGTCCCAGGCGGTCCTCCGATGCTCCTCACCGCGACCGGCACCACCCAGCGGCGCGCCTTCGTGTTGATCCTTCACCGCTCCTCAGAGCCGCCTACCACAGTGGTTCGCGATTGGACGCCGAAAGGTCTGTGCAAGCCGTGAGAAGAGGGGTTCATAGCCCGCACCTCGCCCGGTTACACCAAATTGAAAAATGATCTAGAATCGACGTGCATACAAAGTTTCCAGGACGATCTCAACTTAAGCTCATCCATGCCCCTTTACGAATACGAATGCAAGAAGTGCGGCCACCGCTTCGAAAAAATCCAGTTGTACTCCGACAAGATGGTCAAGAAGTGCCCCGAATGCGGCGGCCAGGTCGAGCAGATGATCTCCGCCCCCGCCGTCCAGTTCAAAGGCTCCGGTTGGTACGTCACCGACTACGCCAAGAAGTCCTCGTCCCCAGGGTCGTCCGGCGGAGATTCGGCCTCCAAAGACAAAAAGGACGACAAGCCCAAGTCCGACGGGAGCTCGAAAGATAGCTCCTCGAAAGAGAGCTCCTCGAAGGAAAGTTCTTCGAAAGAGAGCTCTTCCAAGGAAACTCCGCGCAAGGGTTCCGGCAGGCACAAATGAAGCGGCCCCAACTTCACCGAAGCCGCTCTGTCATCTAAGCGAAGCGAAGGACCTGTGCACTCGCAGTCAACTACACAGGTCCTTCGTTTCGCATCGGGATGACAATCCGACGCTTATGTCGCCAAGCTAAGCCGGGACCCGCCTCGAACCACCCTCACTTCAGCTCCCGCTCAAAGTGCTCCTCAATCATCGTAAACAGATGCACTCGCGCGTCCTTCCCCGAGATGCTGTGCGTTTTGTTGGGATAGATCATCAGCTGGAACGGTTTCCCCGCCTTGATCAGCGCATCGATCATCTGGATGCTGTTCTGAAAATGCACATTGTCGTCGCCCGTGCCATGAACCAGCAGCAGAGCGCCGTGCAGCTTGTCCGCGGACTTCGTCACATCCGACTGTTCGTATCCCGCCTTATCGTCCTGGAGCAGACCCATGTAGCGCTCGGTGTAAATCGTGTCGTAGTTCAACTGGCTGGTCACCGGAGCCACCGCCACCCCGGCGCGAAAGCGGTCCGAATGCGTCATCGCATACAGCGTCATCGATCCGCCATTCGACCAGCCCCAGATGGCGATGCGATCCTTGTCGAGCTGCGGATACTGCGCCAGCAACTGATCCAGCGCGGTCAGCTGATCCTTCAACTCAATCGCGCCAAACTCATGCCGGATGGCCGTCTGGAACTTGCGGTCGCGACCCGGCGTGCCGCGATTATCCACCGCAAAAACAGCGAAGCCCTTCCGCGCCAGAATTTCGTCGAACGGATCCGGCGTTGACTTCCTCACCATCTGCGCCGCCGGGCCTCCATAAACGTGGACGATCAGTGGAATCTTGGCGCTGGCTGGCTCGTCCGGCGGAAGCAGCAACCGTCCGTAAAGCACGGTCCCATCATCCGCCTTGAATTCCAGGTACTTCGGTGCCCGCAGCCCATACTCAGCGATTGTGTTCTTCGCCTGCCAGACCGGGTGGCAAGCTCCTCCCACCGCGCACAACGAAATGGTCGGCGACTTCTCTGGCCCATAGTAGGTGTGGGCATAGTGCTTCCCGTCGTCACTAAAACTTCCAGAATGCTGCCCTTCTTCGGCGGTCAGCGCCTTGAACCCCGACCCATCCAGCTGCACTGAGAAAAGGTGCAACTGCCGCGGATCATCTTTGTTCGCCGAGAAGAACACCGTACCGCCCGCCTCGTCCACGCCGTCGATTCCCTGCACCTCGAAGTCGCCCTTCGTCAGTTGCCGCTCCAGCTTTGCGTCCGCCGCCATCGGGTCTTGTTTATCAAAACTGTAGAGATAGAGATGCATGTTCCCATCGCGCCAGCTCGGCCACAAAAACTGGCCAGACTTCAGGAAACGAACTTCCACATGGTCGAAGTCAATCCACGCTCCTGGCGTAGTCTCGGTCAGCACGATCCGCGATTTGCCTGATTTCGCGTCCACGAAATACAGGTCCAGCTTGTCCTGAGTCCGGTTCAGCACTTCCGCCCAGATCACTCCCTCGCGCACCCAGCCGAACCGCGGGATGTAGGACTCCTCATCGGCGTTCAGCGAAATCCAGCGGACCTTGCCCTTGTCCGAATCCACAACACCCAGCTTCACCATCGGATTCGGATCGCCCACCTTGGGATACTTCTCGTGATCAACGCTGGGATGCGTCGGCATCCAGTCCGTGATGGGGTAGATCGGCACCTTGGTCTCGTCCATGTGCAGAAACACGATCTCTTTACCCTCAGGCGACCAGAAGTAGTTGCTGCGCACACCCAGTTCTTCTGCGTACACCCAGTCGATGTCGCCATTGAACAGGTTGTCGCCGGTGTCCTTCGTCAACTGCTTTTCATCCTTGCCGCTTACCGGACGAACAAACAGATTGTGCTTGCGCACATAAGCTACGTGCCCGCCATCGGGCGAGAACTTCGGATCTCCGCTGGGGTCAGAAGCGGACGTGAACTGCACCGCGGTCTGGCTCCCCAGGTCGTAGAGCCACAGTTGGCCCTGCGAGTCGAAAATCAGATGCTTCGAGTCCGGCGCCCATAGGTACGCCGCCACCTGATAGCGCGTCAGCCGTTCCTTCTCCCGCTCGTTCTTCACCTTGTTCACATCTGGATCGAGCGACGCCAGCTTCTCGGCGCTCACCAGCACTTTCTTTTCGCCGGTCGCCGCGTCCACATACCACAACTCGCCCTTCTCGCCCTTTTCGTCGCGCTGCACAAAAGTGAGCCGAGTTCCGTCCGGGCTCCATTCCGTGGTCTCCGGCCCGCGCCCCCCCAATCCCCCGGGTTGATAGATCGCTTCAACGGTCAGCGGCTTGGTCGGCGCAGTCTGCGCCTCCGCCCGAGGGCAAGAGAGGAAATCTAGAATAGGTAGGAGCAGGGCAAAGTAGGCAACCAAAGAAATCTGTCTTCTCACGAAGTGACCTCAAAAAAAGAGTGTGCGCAGATGCATAAGGGCGAAGCAAAGAGTGTACACCGCCCCATCCCCATCCGCGCCAGCTGAAGCCCCGTCGGCCGGAGATCGACGCTCGACCCAACGCCATTCGATCCCATCTCGGTCGATCGCCATCGCCGGCGTGGTTCAGGGCTAGCATGACGCGCACACATGGCGCTCAAGGCTGGCACCCGCAGAGTTTACAGAGGAAACCGGGCAAGGATGAGCGCATTCCGGCGACCAGGGAATAGCGGATCTGTTTTCCCTAAATCCGAGGGTGAGATCATCCTCGTCCGGAGCCGCAAAACCGCGCCCCACCGCATGCTAGAATCAGTACAGACTCAATGCTTCCCGACATAGAAAATCTGCTGAAACTGCAAGACACCGACAAGGAAATCCGCCGTCTACAGGACGAGATTGCCGAATTCCCCAAGCGCGTCGCCGTTATCGAGCAGACACTGGCCGGCACCAAGGCTCAACTGGAGAAGGCGCAAGCCTCCGTCAAGGCCGACGAAGCCAACCGCCGCAAATACGAAACTGCCATCTCCGACCTCCGCGGCAAGATTTCCAAGTACCGCGACCAGTCTCTCGACGTAAAGACCAACGATCAGTACAAAGCGCTGCTCCACGAGATCCAGTTCGCGGAAAAAGAAATCGCCGCCAACGAAGACAAGATTCTCGAGCTGATGGTCAATGCCGACGCCCGCGACAAGGAAGTCAAGGCTGCCCAAGCGGAGCTCAAGGCCGAAACCGCCGAGATCGAAAAAGAGAAACAGGAAGCCCGCCAGCGCACCGCCGAGGACGAAAACCTCCTCGCCGAATGGCGCGCCAAGCGTAACCAGATTCGCACCGGCGTCACCGAGGATCTTCTGCGCCACTACGAACGCGTGTCGAAGTTTCGCGGCAGTGGCATCTCCGAAGTCCGTGATCACCAATGCATGGCCTGCCGCGTCATGCTGCGGCCCCAGACTTACAACGAAGTTCGCTCCGGCCAGCAGACGGTAGTTTGCGACTCCTGCCAGCGCATCCTCTATTTCAATCCCGCCGAAGAGCTTGCCGATCAGAAGCCCTCGACCACGCGCCCCAAACGCCATCACCCCAAAATCGACGCTTCCCAAGCCTGGTACTACCGCGCGGAATTCGGTGGGATCGGCGAAGTATTTCTGTGTTTGACCAACGCCCACGGCCAGTCCAGCCGGCGCGTCTATGACGTTCACACCGGACGCCTCATCGGCGACATTCTCATCCGCGAAGGCGACTACCGACAGGCGTTCCCTGAGGACATCACTGGCGCGATGCGCCTGAACGGCGGCTGGAGCGAAGCCGAACTCGACGCCTTTGGCACCGAGCTCCCCATGGTCGCGCTCGACTCACTCCGCTCCGATCTCGATCTAGCCCGCCACGAAGCTGCGACGGGCTCCCACGTCAAGCCGCAGCCCCCCGTAGCCCCCACCGAGCAAGCCGCCAGCTAAGAGTAACGAACCCGCGATGCGCGGGTCAAAACGGTAAGGAACTGAGGGTCATGCATGGTGCCGTAAAATGAGCCGTCCATGCGCGTCGGCAAGTAGGCCGAAAAAACCAATGGTGCATCCTTCGGGAGCCCGTCTAAGAGTATGGTCCCAGACTCTGTGCTCAAGTCAGTGATGACAGCGGCCCTTCACCAGGGTACGTTGATCTCGTTCAGGAGAGTACTCCATTCTGCACGTCTGGGCCGGCTCGCAGGGATAAATCCAATCCTAGCGAGAACCCATGTCGAGAAAACGAAAGAGCAACCCAAAGAGCAACCCGAAGACAGGAGCGTCCCTGTTGTCTTGCCTGAACCTGAATGCTGCGGGTGTAGATATCGGAGCGACGGAGATCTATGTCGCGGTGCCTGGGGATCGAGATCCGCAGGCGGTGCGGTGTTTCCCGACGTTCACGGAAGACTTGCACGCGGCGGCGGCCTGGCTGAAGGCGTGCCACATCGAGACCGTAGCCATGGAGAGCACGGGAGTGTATTGGATCCCGTTGTTTCAGATCTTGGAGGCGCGAGGGTTCAAGGTCTTCCTGGTCAACGCCCACCACGTAAAGAATGTTCCGGGACGCAAGTCCGATGTATCCGATTGCCAATGGCTGCAGTATCTGCATTCGGTGGGCTTACTGCGGGGATCGTTCCGGCCGGAACAGGCGGTCTGTAGCGTACGTTCGATCCTCCGCCATCGGGACAGTCTGGTGCAGATGGGGTCGAGTCACGTGCAGCACATGCAAAAGGCTCTGGATCAGATGAACCTGCAACTCCACCACGTGATTAGCGATATTACCGGCATGACCGGGATCGCGATCCTGGAGGCTATCTTGGCGGGTGAGCGCAACCCGCATACGCTGGCGGCATTGCGCGACCGGCGGATCAAGGCCAGCGCGGATACCATCGCCAAGTCGCTGGTGGGAGACTATCGGCGCGAGCATCTATTCACTCTCCGCCAGTCGCTGGCAGCGTTTCGTCATTACCAAGAGTTAATCGCGGCCTGCGATCGCGAAATTGCGCAGTCTCTGGAGGAATTCGAGTCGAAACTAGATCCGCCCCCAGCTTCCCCATCACCCTCGAACGACGGGTCCAAACCGAAGGCGAGTGAGCCGTCCTTCGACCTGCAGACTCATCTCCACCGAATCTTCGGCGTGGATCTAACCCAAGTACCCGGAATCAACGTGCTCACTGCACGAACTGTTTTGGCGGAGATCGGTCCTGATTTTTCGCGCTTCCCCAGCGGTCCGGAGTTCGCTTCCTGGCTCGGACTCTGTTCGGACAACCGGGTAAGCGGGGGAAAGGTTTTGTCGGTCAAAACTCGCAAAGTCAAGAATCGAGCCGCCACTGCGCTCCGCATGGCCGCGCTCTCGGTGCATCGCAGCCAATCTTTTCTCGGGCACTTCTATCGCCGGATGCGCGCCAAACTGGGTGCTCCCAAGGCCATCACCGCCACCGCGCACAAACTGGCGCGCATCCTCTATCACATGGTAACCACTGGGCATGCCTACGATGAAACCATCTGCGCGCACAACGAAGTGCAGAATCGCCATCGTATGGAAGCCAGGCTCCGGAAACAAGCCCGCGAGCTCGGATTACAGCTTGTTGCCCTATGACTCAACGAGAGTTCCTCAGGAGAGTCTAACAAAACCCTAACGCAACGAAAAAGCTCCCCTTCGACAGGCTGTTGCAAAACACTTGTTCCACTACTCACTCTTGAGCGAAGGCAAGAACGGGCTGCAACACGTTCGAAATGTCAATAGACTGAGGACTGAGGTGTTCGCCTCACTTTCTCTGTCCGGCCACGAGTTCGCGATGGCTCTCCGAGAGGCGGCTTCGTACTCGTACTCAGCTTTGCGGCTATGGCTTGACGGCTATGTTCGGAAC
>JBARBI010000040.1:0-8355 GCA_049792875.1 Candidatus Sulfotelmatobacter sp. | reverse complement strand
GTCGCGGTCTTGCCGTAGATCTGCGCGACCTGCTGGATGCAGTACTTGTAGATCATCATCCGGTCGGCCATCACGGTGAGCGGCGAGAACTTCAGGCCCAGCTCGTGTTGGGCGCTGGCCACTTCGTGGTGGTGCTTCTCGACCACGCAGCCCATGCGCGCCATGGCGCCGAGCATTTCCGAACGCATGTCTTGCGCCGAGTCTTGTGGCGGCACCGGGAAGTAGCCCTTCTTGGTGCCGACGTGGTGGCCGAGATTGCCGCCTTCGTACTCGGTGTCGGAGTTCGACGGGAATTCGGTCGAGTCGAGCTTGAAGCCGGTGTTGTAGGGTTCGGCGGCGTATTTGACGTCGTCGAACACGAAGAACTCGGCTTCGGGACCGAAGAAGATAGCGTCGCCGACGCCCGAGGATTTTACCATGCCCTCGGCCTTCTTGGCGATGCCGCGCGGATCGCGGTTATAGGGCTCGCCGGTGGTCGGCTCGAGCACGTCGCAGATCAGCGACAGCGTGGTCTCCGCGAAGAACGGATCGATGCAGGCGGTCGCCGGATCCGGCATCAGGTTCATGTCGGATTCGTTGATCGCCTTCCATCCGGCGATCGAGGAGCCGTCGAACATTTGGCCTTCCGCGAAAGTCTCTTCTTCGATCATCGTGACGTCGAAGGTGACGTGCTGCCACTTGCCGCGCGGGTCGGTAAACCGGAAATCGACGTATTTCACGTCGTTGTCCTTGATCAGCTTCATGACATCTTTGGCTGTCGTCATGGATTGCATTCCCCCTTTTTTGAAAAACTCCGCGCGGACGCTGCCCGCGGTTCTAGATCGCATCAACTCCCGATTCACCGGTCCTGATACGGATGGCTTCTTCGATGCTCGACACGAATATCTTGCCGTCGCCAATTCGGCCAGTCTGGGCCGCGCGCCGGATCGCTTCGATCGCCTTGTCGACCATGTCGTCGGCGAGGACGATTTCGATCTTCACCTTGGGAAGAAAATCGACGACGTATTCGGCGCCGCGATAGAGCTCGGTATGGCCCTTCTGCCGGCCGAAGCCCTTAGCTTCGGTAACGGTGATCCCCTGCAGGCCAACTTCCTGCAGAGCCTCCTTCACCTCATCGAGTTTGAACGGCTTGATGATGGCCTCGATTTTTTTCATTGCGCTTCCTTCCCCCGAGCACGCCACAAACAGGACGCGCCGCGGTTCGGTTAGCAGGTCCCGTGCCAAGCCGGACGACTTGCAAAAGTGCCTCTAATACAAGCACTTAACACCCGGCGATCCCGGCTACCAGGCAGCTGCCTAATGTTCGATGCCTAGGAACTAAGCATCCTGCATAACTTTTTGCCAGATGGAGAAACTGCAGCGTCTTCCGGGCGGAATTGTCGCTGCCGCGGGCGCCCGATAGTGTTCTTCTTCACGATGATCGAGCTCCTCACCACCGCCGAAATGGCCGAGGCCGACCGACTTACGATTGCGGCTGGCACGGCCGGCATCACGCTGATGGAAAACGCCGGCCGCGCGGTCGCCGACGTGGCGGGAGGCCTGCTGCAAGGCCGCGCCGTCATTGTCGTCGCCGGTCCGGGCAACAATGGCGGCGACGGCTTTGTGGCCGCGCGGGTGCTGGCTGAGCGCGGGCACAACGTTCACGTCAGTTTCGTCGGCGACCGCGGCCGGCTGAAAGGCGACGCCGCACTGGCGGCCGAGCGCTGGCGCGGCCCGGTCGATAAAGCTTCGCCCAGCGCGATCACCGGGCGCGAGGTCCTGATCGATGCGCTGTTCGGTGCCGGCCTCGACCGCGCGGTCGAGGGAGAAGAAAACGCCTCGGGCACTGACGTTCTGCGTCTCGGTGTGGACCTCGTTGACGCCTTCGAGGCGGACGATGGCGGGCAGACGCATGTCAAAGCGCCGCATCATCCGCCGTTCCTGTGAATTCGATTGCATGACTGAGCGCTCCCGCCCGAGGAGCGTGTGTTTTCCAAGAGAAGCGAGCACTGCAGACGGCAAAAACGCCCCAAAGTGCAAGGCCGGAGTTCGACCGGGTGCGGCCTTTGCAGCCCTCAATGTATAGAAACGTCAGCAGTTTGCAAACAGCAAAATGCCGGTTGGAACTGAATCGGTTAATCTGTCCGGAATTTGGAACAAGGTTGTCCGCTGGCCGCAGGGGGACGCCCTTATGCGCGGGAGACGGCGCCAGGACGAGCAGTCCCACTGCCATCGTGTGCACGAGCGGTCGGAAGTTTCGGACGAAGAAGGGGCCAGCGGAGTGACAGAAACCAAACGACAGCCCGCCTGCAAGTCATGGCACGAGGAATGGTGCGAGGTTTGCACTTCGGCCGATAGCTTGAGGCAAGGCCCGCGATTTTTTCACGCCACTTTTGTGCCGCGCGCGGCATCTTTCCGCGCCCTCCACTGCATCTGACGGTTCTTGGGGCGGCGGCAGGCCGGAGGTCCGCTTGACTTGTCTATCCGTCAGATGTTTAAGTAGTTATTTAATTTTTTCCGCCAGTTCCAGTGACAAGCAAGCCGCGGTCAGGTTCGCCGGCGCGAGGCTAGGTTGACTTGTGCGCCGTGTCTAGACTCTCCACTGATCTGAGGAAAAAGACCTGCGCGATAAACGATCGAAGAATATTGATTTGATTGCATCGGAGGAACGAGTGAACGTAGATCGCCGTTGGTTGGGAACATCCGTAGGACGAGTTCGTGTGCTGGCCGCTGGGCTGGTGTTGCTCGGGGCGGGGTGCGCTGTTCTCGGGTGGGGTTCCCACTCACGCAAAACGGCCGCGGACGCCGCAGCCAACGTTCCAGCGATCGAAAAGCAGACGCCAACCATAGCGAGCGTTTTGGCAGCGCAAGAGCCAGGTTTGCCGGGTGAAGGCCACGAGGACATACAGTCCCGGGCACGGACTCTTTTTGCCGGGCTACCTTTGATCTTCGAACCGAATCAGGGACAAGGGAACCTCGATCCGGCCGATCCACGTGCGAAGTTTGTGACCCGCGGCTCCGGATACAGCCTGTTTCTGGGTTCGGAGGGGGCGATCCTGAGCCTGCTATCGCAAGATCGATCGAAGAATTCGGCGAAGCACGCGGCGTCCGGGATCCGCGTGGAGTCTCTCCAGATGAAATTGGCTGGGGCGAATCCGAACGCTCGTTTAACCGGGGCGGATGTGCTGCCGGGCAAGAGCAACTATTTTCTGGGAAATGATCCCTCAAAGTGGCGGCGTAGTGTGCCGCAGTTTGCCCGGGTGCGATACGAGAATGTCTATCCGGGAATCAATCTGGTGTTCTACGGAAAACAGGGGCGGCTGGAATACGACTTCCAGGTCGCGCCCGGGTCCGATCCGGCACAGGCTGAACTCGAATTCAACGGGGCGAAGCGGCTCGAGTTGAAAGATGGGGCCCTGGTCATCAAGAGCGAGAGCGGCAGCGTGCAGCTCGACGCTCCCCGCGTGTACCAGGAGGTCGCGGGGCGGCAGCAAGCTGTGGAAGGCAGCTTCGTACTCCGCGGGGCCAACCGGGCAGGATTCGCGATCGGATCCTATGACCACTCGCGCGAACTTGTCATTGACCCGATCTTGACCTTCTCGACCTATTACGGGGGCAGCGGAGACGAGCATTCGACTTCGGTTGCGGTCGATGCCAGCTTCAATATTTACCTTGCGGGTTCCACAACATCGCCCGATCTTCGGGCGCTGGGGTTTTATCAGACGATGCTCAAGGGCGCGCAGAACGTTTATGTCGCCAAGATCACGCCGCCGCTAGGTTCGCTGCCTGCGGTTCTCGATTATGTGACCTACCTGGGGGGCGACGGTATCGACAGCCCGGTTGGAATCAATGTTGACGGTCGGGGCGATCCGTTCGTGGCGGGCACAACTTCGTCGACGAACTTTCCTACAATCGCGGCTACCGCGTACCAGACCGGTCCGGAACCGGGCAGCGTCGGTACCTCGCACGTGTTCGTGACCGAGTTGCAGTTCGACGCCACCGTTTTGCTCTACTCGTCGTACCTTTCTGGCAATAACACCGACATCGCCAGCGGAATGGCCATCGACGCTTCGGGCAACGCCTATGTAACGGGGACGACCTATTCCCAGGACGTCGCCAGCACTACCAATCAATTTCCGGCAAGCACGCTTCCGCAGGCACTGGCGTATCAAACCACTCCGCGAGCGCCCATCCAGTTCTTCGTGACCAAGGTAAACACGCTTGCGCCTCGGACGGGTAGCATCGCCTTCTCGACCTACTTTGGCGGAGGCAACTCTGACACGACCCCACCGGTAGCCGTGGGCGGCGGCATCGCGGTAGATGCAAACGGCAACATCTACTTCAGTGGCACCACGAACTTCATCTACACGGGATGTTCGGGGTGCAGCACCACAGACTTCCCCATCCTGAATGCGTATCAACCGTGTCTGGATCAGGCGCCTCCAACCGTCATCGTCAATCCTCCACTATGCCCCGTTATGACAAGTACCACGGAGTCGGACGCCTTCGTGGCGAAGCTCAATCCCAACGCCAATCAGGGGCAGCAGTTGATCTGGTCGACTTACGTGGGCGGGACCGGTACGGATTCGAGCACGGGCGTTGCGCTTGACGCCGGGGCGGCGAACGTCTACGTGGTCGGAACCACCAATTCGCAGGACGTTGCAACGAGTGTCAATACGCTGAATACGTCGGCGGCGTATCAGCGCTGCCTGGATTCCCCTAACGTGCCGTTAGGCAGTCAGTGCCCCCTGATCACTGCTCCTGCCGCGAACGACGCGTTTGTGGCGCGGTTGACCAATCCGACGAGCACCACGACTACCGTGGTCAACGTTGCGCTCAACTATTTCTCCTATCTGGGAGGGAAGAACGACGAGGCGGGACTCGCGATCACAGTGGATTCGGGCAGCGGCGCCCTGGTGACGGGCTGGACCCAGTCGCCCGATTTCCCGGTATTGCCTTTATCCAATTCGATTCAGAGCGCTCTGAATTGCCCGGCCGGCGCTCCGCTCTGTCAGGACGCATTCATGGCCCGGATTAACACGGCGGCTGTGGTCGGCCAGACGACTACGGCTTCCTGGGCGAATTACTTTGGCGGAAGCGGCCTTGACCAGGGCACTGGCGTCACACTGGATGTCAACCAGAACGGTTACTTTGCAGGGGACACAAATTCGACCGACCTGCACGTCGCCAAAGCTCTGCCGAACAACAACAGCAATTCCGGGGGCTACGACGCGTTTGTAACGCAACTCGGAACTGCCGTGAGCCTGTCGATTAGTGGGGTCCTTACTCTGGGAACGAACCAGACTTTCATCAGCGCCGGGAACCCGGCCACCTTCAGCTACACGGTGACCAACAATGGTCCCGACTTGGCCAGCAACATCACGGTGACGGACAATCTGAGCCCTCTGTATACCAGTGTGCCGCTAACGTTCGTGTCGGCTGCCGTCTCGTCGGGCAGTTGCAGCGGCGGGTCAACCAATACGATCGTCAGCTGCAGCTTGCCATCACTGCAGTCGGGTTCGACGGCAACGATCACCATCGTGGTAACGCCCACGCCGCTTACCAGCAGCAGTGGATCGACGTTCACCGGCGGCTCGGTGCAGGCCATGGGGCCGGGCAACATCGTGCTGGCAGAGACCTCGGTACCGGCGGAGATGTCCGACTACATCATGAAGGTCAATCCGCCGAATGGCAGCGTGGCTCAGGCGGGAGGCACGGCGACCTATCAAGTGCAACTGACGCCGCAACCTGTCTACACGTCTCCCATTGCATTGGCTTGTACGGGCCTGCCTACCGGGGCGGGGTGCAGATTTACGACGTCCCCGGTTACGCTGCTGGGTCCCGGTTCGTCCACGCTGAATCTCACCACGACGGCTCGGCCCATAGTCACTCCCGCTGCAAGTTTGCTCGTCCGCCACTTTTATGCGATCTGGTTGACGGTTCCGGGATTGACCTTGCTGGGCATTGGAGTCGGAAGCGACCGGCGGAGGCGCCGAATCGTTGGAATGGTAGCGCTAGGCTCAGTCTTAACGTTGCTCCTGCTGCAGCCGGCTTGCAGCCACACTACAACGCAGCCGCCCGTCAGTGGAACCCCCGCGGGCACCTTCACGATCACGGTCACCGCACCGTCCGCCACCGATACTAAGAGCAACTCCATTACTCTGTTTGTTCCGTAGCCTTGTCCGCGCGGACGCAAGAGAAAGCCCACATAAAAAAATCCCACTTCTCGCAAAGAACGTGAGAAGTGGGGCACCCGCGGTTATGGGGATCACGCTGCTACGAAACTACGCTCCCGCCGACAGCTTGTGGTGCCCTTTGGCCTCGGCAATTCCGTATTGACGGATCTTGTAGAGCAGAGCCTTGTAGCTGATCTGGAGAATGACCGCAGCCTGCTTGCGGTTCCAGTTGGTCTGTTCGAGAGCGCGGGTGATCGCCTCCGCTTCCGCTTCATCTTTGGCGGTGCGAGCCAGAGACTTCAAGCCGCCCGACTCCGCGCTTCGTGCCGAGGAATCTCCCGGGACTCCGCCAGTGCCGTCGTTTCTGGGCAGGAGTTCGGTGACGGCCAGATTCTCATCGCCGAGAATCAAGTAGCGCTTCAGAAAGTTATTCAACTCGCGGAGATTGCCGGGCCAGGAATGATTCTGGCAGGCCTGCAGCAACGCCGGCGAAAGCGGGAGCGGAGCGCGCGCGTAACGCTCGGCCATGCGCGACATCGAGTGCTTGAGCAGGATGGGGATCTCTTCCTTACGGTCGCGCAGCGGTGGAATCTGCATGGTGAAGGCGTTCAGGCGGTAGTAGAGGTCCTCGCGCAGACGCTTGCTGGCGAGCGCGTCCGGAATGTTGATGTTGGTTGCGGCCAGGATGCGGACATCGACCTTGATGACCGTGCGGCTGCCGAGCCGGGAGAACTGCTGGTCCTGCAGCACGTGCAGGAGTTTCGCCTGCAGGAGCGGGGGCATCTCGCCGATTTCGTCGAGCAAGATCGTTCCGCGGTTGCACAGTTCGAATTTTCCCGGTTTGGCGTGGGTTGCTCCGGTGAAGGCGCCCTGCTCATAGCCGAACAGTTCGCTCTCGAGAAGGTCACCGGGAACCGCGGCGCAATTGACTTTGAGGAAGGTACGATGGGCGCGCGGCGAAAGCTTGTGGATCAGGCGGCCGAGAACTTCTTTGCCGGTGCCGCTCTCGCCGAGTAGAAGCACGGGAATGTCCACATTGGCGACCAGCGCGGCCTGCGAGCGGATCTTGCGCATGGCGGGGCTGGCCGCGATGAAGAAGACATCGTCGGAGAGTTCTTCCACGTCGCCGCTGTAAGTCTGCTTTCCCTGGCCGAGGCTGAGATCAATGACGGCATCGAGTTCCGCCTTCTGAAAAGGCTTGGTGAGATAGTCCTGGGCACCCAATTTCATGGCGTGAACGACTTTGCGGGTGTCGTTCACGCAGGACAACATGACTACCTTGACGCCGGGCTGGATCTGGCGCAGTTGCTCAAGAGTCTGCAAGCCGTCGATGCCGGGCATGAGCACGTCGAGCAGCACCAGGTCGGGCTGCAAGCCCTTTTCCACGCGGAGCAGAGCTTCCTCCCCGGTGGTTGCGGTTTCGACCTTGTAGTCGTCGACTTCGAGCAGAGTCTTGATGTAGCGGAGCATGCCGGGTTCATCGTCCACCAGCAGGATTTTGGCGGTAGGCTTCATCAGTTCTTCCCCTTGCTGGCGGCCACGACAGACGGTTTATAAGGGACCAAAAAGGAAAACTTGCAGCCTGCGCCGGGGTCACTCTCCACCCAGATCTTGCCGCCCATGCCCTGTACCAGTCGGCGCGCGATGGCAAGGCCCAATCCCATACCTTCCTGCGCTTCGGTGCCGGGAAGACGGAAAAAATCGTCAAAGACTTCCAGATGGAATTCGGCCGGAATCCCGGGTCCGGTGTCGGAAACGCTGACCTTGACGGAGTTGGGATGGGTTACGTTCTGACGGCGACGCTCCGCGGTCGAAGGCTGAGTTGCGGCGCGCCGTTCCCACATGTGCGGCTCGGCGTGCAACCACACCGTTCCGCCCTGGGGGGTAAACTTGAAAGAATTCTCCAGCAGATTTGAGACGACGCGCTCCAGCTTGGGAGAATCGAAGGGGAAGACCGGAAGCTTGTCATTGGCCAGAAAATAGAGCGCCAGCCCCTTTTCCTGAAAGCGATTCGACCACAGGTGGCAAACTTCGGACAGGCAATCGTTGATATTGCCGGGCTCAAACTGCATCCGCAGCCCGCCGGTTTCGACGGCGCTGTAGGTCAGGAAATCCTGAATGAACTGTTGCAGGCGCTTTCCGCTGGCCTGCATATCGTGCAAGACGTCGCGCTGGCGGTCGTTGATTGGCCCCAGCTTCT
>JBARBI010000039.1:0-30419 GCA_049792875.1 Candidatus Sulfotelmatobacter sp. | reverse complement strand
CCCGGCATGATCATCAAGCACAACAATGATCTGCATTCCGTTTTCAGCGTCGAACACCGCACACCCGGCAACCTGCGCGCCTTCATTCAGGCCAAGCTGCGCAACCTGCGCACCGGCGCCATGTTCGAGCATCGTTTCCGCTCGCCCGACCCGATCGAAAAGGTCAACGTGGACGAAGTCGAAATGCAGTTCCTGTACGCCGACGGCGACAGCTATTACTTCATGGACACCACCAACTACGAGCAGACCCACCTGAGCAAGGAAATCCTGGGCGACGCCGTGGATTACTTGATCGCCAACCTCGAAATCAAGGTGGAATTTTTCGACGGCAAGGCGGTCGGCATCGAACTGCCCCAGACCGTGATCCTGACCGTGGTCGAGACCGAGCCCGGACTGAAGAGCGCCACTGCTTCCAGCGTGACCAAGGCCGCCAAGACCGAGACCGGACTGGTCGTGCAGGTTCCGCCGTTCATCAACGAAGGTGAGAAGATCAAAGTCGATACGTCGGAAGGCGCGTACCTGTCAAGGGCTTAGGCTTTTTGTCATCCTGAGCGTAGCGAAAACATCGCGCAGCGAGGTTTTCGCGGAGTCGAAGGATCCCTACCCTGCGTAGGATCACGGCAGCGCGGCAAGGCATTCTTCCCAAGAGTCGATCGAAATTCCTCGAAGCGACCTCGGAAATTGGAGACGATAGGGATCCTTCGACTGCGAATCAGTCTCGCGAATGCGAGGCTGATTCTCCGCTCAGGATGACACTGGTTAGAGATGCCTACTGAGAAGCCAATCGAAGCTCGCCGGTTCCTGGTGCGCGGGCGTGTGCAGGGCGTCGGCTTCCGCTGGTTCGTCGAGCGGGAGGCGCATATTCTGGGCATCGCCGGGTGGGTGCGCAACAAGCACGACGGCAGCGTGGAAGTTCTTGCCCAGGGAACTCGCGACCAGCTCTCTGGGCTGCATGGCCGTCTGCGCGAAGGGCCACGCGCGGCGCGCGTGGATGCAGTCGAAGTCTCCGATGCTAGTCCGGTCGCAGGACTCAGTTTATTTCGCATTGAAGGAGCGTGGTAAATGCCGTCTCCCCCGGCCATGAATGCCGATCAACTGAAATATCTCATTCGCGAAGTCCCCGATTTTCCCAAGAAGGGGATTCTCTTCTACGACATTACGACCCTGCTGAAGGACAAGACCGGTTTCGCCACGCTTATCGATAAGTTTTCCGAGCATTACATTGCGCAGGACATCGATCTGGTGCTGGGCATGGAAGCGCGTGGCTTCATCTTTGCCCCAGCGCTAGCCTATCGACTGAACGCGGGATTCGTCCCTGTACGCAAGCCGGGCAAGCTTCCCGCCGAGACCGTGAAATACGATTACGCGCTTGAGTATGGCACGAACTCGCTGGAGATTCACAAGGATGCCATCCAGAAAGGTCAGCGCGTGCTGATCGTGGACGACCTGCTGGCCACCGGAGGTACCGCTGAGGCTACAGCCAAACTCGCAGCCTCGCTGGGTGCGGATATCGCCGGTCTGGGATTTGTGGTGGAACTGGAATTCCTGAAGGGCCGGGACAAACTCAAGGATTATGAAGTGATGTCGCTGCTGCGCTACGACAAGTAGCCCGCCACTTTTCTGAGACACGCCCAAGGTCAACGGAGTATTACGCCTCAGTTCTCCGCCAGTGATAACCGCGAGTCCTTGGGCAGGTA
Source organism: Candidatus Sulfotelmatobacter sp. (assembly GCA_049792875.1). GTDB lineage: Bacteria > Acidobacteriota > Terriglobia > Terriglobales > Acidobacteriaceae > Sulfotelmatobacter. Next base: position 28,722 of record JBARBI010000039.1, on the reverse strand, counting down.
GCTCTTCCGCCGGAACCAGTCCTCCATGGCGTCCTTCAGTTGATCGAGGGGTACGTTCGTCCCGATCTCCATCTGACCGTCCGCGATCGGAAGAGTGTTGTCGAACACGCTGGCATTGGTGAAGTTGCGCATGGAGAAGCTGTCGAGCCACTTCAACGGGCAGGGAAGTCTGCTGCCGTTGGCCTCGTACTCCACGCGAATCTTGCGGGCGAACATAGGTTGATTTAAACACAGCCAGCCAGCATGGGACCTGCCGTGCAGCGCACGGCAGACAGCCGAGGGCGGCTGTCTCCCCATGCCCAAGCAGCGACGCCGCCTCGGCTGTCCAGCCCGGGCGAAGCCCGCCTGCGTCGAGGCGCGAACTGCCGACACGGATAGCTCCCTTGACAGACTCGCGTCCCGCCCATAGTCTCCTCCCGTTCGTAGAGGAGGGTTCGAAATGATCACAAATCTGATTTGGTGGGTAGTGGTTGGCTTGATCGCGGGCTGGGCCGCGGGCAAGATCATGAAAGGCGGCGGCTACGGCGCCGTCATGGACATTGTCCTTGGCATCATCGGCGCTGTCATTGGCGGCTGGCTCCTGGGCGCATTCGGCATCCACGCCGGAGGCCTCATCGGCACAATCGTGGTCGCGATTATCGGAGCCGTCGTCCTGATCTGGCTCACCCGCCTTCTTAAGAAGGCCTAGCGCGAACGAACTAGCCGTGCTCCGCACGGCAGACAGCCGAAGGCGGCTGTCTCCACATGCTTTGGTTCCGGCGGCTCATCGGCTCATGTGGGGACAGCCGCCTTCGGCTGTCCAGCCTGGGCGAAGCCCGGCTTCCCCCTGCCCAACTCCCAACCCCCAGTCCCTCAGCCATCTCAAAGCACAGCTGTTGCATCCACGGCTCCAGATACCTCCGCTCGGCGTCCAGACGCGGTGTCTAAGTCAGGTAGGTGTGCCCCGGCGCGCAATAACGCCGGCGCCACGCGTTCTTCACTTGACGGACCTCGATCGACGGAGGAGCCATGCGCTTTTTGAAAACGGCAGTGCTGTGGTTGACGCTGGTCGCGGTTTCATCTGGCCAGTCTTCTACTCCACCGGCAAATCCAGCCGATCCGGCCGCACGACTGCCCGTGACCCGGGTGATTCTCTACAAGAACGGAGTCGGGTATTTCGAGCACGCCGGCCATGTTCACGGCAGCCAGGATGTGAACGTGGATTTCACCACGGCACAGCTGAACGACGTGCTGAAGTCCCTCACCGTGCTGGACCTGGGGAAGGGACGCATCACTGGCGTCAGCTATAACTCGGCCGCGCCTTTGGAGCGGCGCCTGGGCTCGCTGCATCTCCCCGTGGGAGAAAACCCGACGACGGCGCAGTTTCTCGACGCGCTGCGCGGAGCGCGGCTGGAGGTGCGGAACGGGTCAGAGAGCGCGGTGGGACGCTTGCTGAGCGTCGAAGATCGCGATGCGCCCGGCAAGGGCGACCAGAAAGTCACCCTGACGCAAATCTCCGTGGTCAGTGACGGCGGAGATTTGCGGATCTTCGACCTGACGTCTTCCACCAGCGTGCGCGTCGCGGAAAAAGAGGTGAACGAGGAGGTCGGGAACTACCTCGGGCTCGTCGCCTCGACGCGCGACCAGGATGTGCGGCGCATGACCATCTCGACCGCCGGGGATGGCGAGCGCAACCTGCTCGTCAGCTACATCAGCGAAGTGCCGGTATGGAAGAGCACGTACCGCATCGTGATCCCGAACGAAGGCAAGCCGCTGCTACAGGGGTGGGCCATCGTGGATAACACCGTCGGCGAAGACTGGAAGGATGTCGAGCTGTCATTGGTCGCGGGAGCTCCGCAGTCGTTCGTGCAGGAACTCTCGCAGCCGTATTACACCCGACGGCCCGTGGTCGCGCTGCCGGAAAACGCGATGCTGACGCCGCAGACGCATGAAGCGACGATGGAAGGGCAAGCGGACATCGGGAACGGCGAGCTTCGGTCCCCTGCAAAGATTGTAACCGGCGTCGTCGGCGGTGTTCCAGGCGGGGTGCCCGGTGGCAGCATGGGTGGTGTCATCGGCGGAATCGTCAGCAATGCGCCTAAGGCCATAGATATCGGTGCGAGTAACAGCATCACCCGCCCGGCCCCTGGTCGTCCCGACTCCACCGTGGTGGCCGAAACTCTCGAATCCGCAACCACCGTGGGCGAGGCCCGCGAACTCGGAGACCTGTTCGAGTACAAGCTCAAAGATCGCGTCAGCATCCGCAAGAACCAGTCGGCCCTGGTGCCGATTCTGCAAGCGCGCATTGATGCCGAGAAAGTGTCGGTCTGGAATCCCTCCGAACCCTCAGTCCTGCGTGCGCTCTGGGTCAACAACACTAGCGATCTCACGCTCGACGGGGGCAGCTTCAACGTGCTCGAAGGCGATGCCTTTGCCGGCGAAGGCTTGATGGACGCGATCAAGCCAGGCGAGAAGAGGATCATGTCTTATGCGGCCGACCTCGGAGTGCTGGTCGATGCCAAGCAGAAGGCCGACAACCAGCACGTCACCAAGGTGATCATCGCCCACGGCACCATGACGCAGTCGACCCAGGAGCGCCAGGAAAATACTTACACCATCCGCAACCGCGACACATCGTCCCGGACGGTTGTGATCGAGCACCCGGCGCGTCCCGGCTGGAAACTCACGGATGACGAAAAGCCGGTGGAGAGTTCCGCATCCTTCCACCGCTTCCGCCTTGCTGTGGAACCGAACAAGACCGCGACTTTGCTGGTCAGAGAATACCGGCCGGTCATGAACAACTATCAGCTGACCAACGTGACCGATAGCCAGATCAAGTTCTTTCTCAATCAGAAAATGATTAATCCGGACTTGGAAAAAGCGTTGCGGCGGATCGTTGCCGAGAAGAATGACATCGCGGCCATCGAGGCCGTGATCACAGGACGCCGCGCCCAGGTGTCGAGCATTTCCGACGATCAGCAGCGGGTCCGCGAGAACATGAAAGCGCTGAAGGGAAGCGCCGAAGAGAAAGCTCTGGTCGAACGCTATGTGCGCGAACTGAACGAACAGGAGGACCATGTACAGGCTCTGCGCCGCGAGATCGCCGACCTGCAGCACAAGCGGGACGCAGCCCAAAGCACGCTCAACGGGATGATTGAAGCCTTGCAGATGGAAATAACGCTGTAAGGAGAGAGCAGCCGGGCTGCGCACGGCAGACAGCCGAAGGCGGCTGTCTCCACATGCTTCGCTTCCGGCTGCTGATCGGCTCATGTGGCGACAGCCGCCTTCGGCTGTCCAGCCCCGGCGAAGCCCGGCTGCCGGGCGATGGCGAAAGTCCGAGGGAGCCTACCGCTGTGCCTTGGGTCCGGCCGCCCTGACCTCGGGCGGCGCGTCGAAGTTCTCGAAGTTCTTGGCAAAGCGGCGGCGCAAATCTTCAGCCGCTTTGTCGTACGCACCTTTATCCGGCCATGCGTTCCGCGGGTTCAGAACCTGCGGAGGCACGCCGTGACAGGCCTTAGGAATACTGAAACCAAATGTTGGCTCAATCTCAAATTCTTCCTGAATCAGTTCACCTTCAACCGCCGCGTCCACCATGGCGCGGGTGTGAGGAATATCCATGCGCTTGCCCACGCCGTAAGGCCCGCCCTGCCAGCCGGTGTTCACCAGCCAGCACTGGGCGCTGTGCTCGCGCAAGCGGCGGCCCAGCATTTCGGCGTAGGTTTTCGGAGGCAGCGGAAGGAACGGTGATCCGAAGCAGGTCGAAAATGTCGCGGTAGGTTCTTTTACGCCCGCTTCGGTTCCCGCAACCTTCGCCGTGTACCCCGACAGGAAGTGATACATGGCCTGCTCCGGCGTCAACTTCGAAATCGGCGGCAAGACGCCAAATGCGTCCGCCGTGAGAAACACAACGTTCTTCGGATGCCCGCCAATCCCCGGGATCACGGCGTTGTCGATGAAGTCCACGGGATACGCGGCTCGAGTGTTTTCAGTTTTACTGTCGTCGTTGTAGTCGGGAATCCGCGTGTGCGAATCGAGGGTCACGTTTTCGAGCACACAGCCGAAGCGCAGAGCGTTCCAGATCTGCGGTTCGTTTTTCTTCGAGAGCTTGATGCACTTGGCGTAGCATCCGCCTTCGAAATTGAAGACGCCGTCAGCGCTCCATCCGTGCTCGTCGTCCCCAATCAGGTCGCGTGAAGGATCGGCCGACAGAGTGGTCTTGCCCGTCCCCGACAGCCCAAAGAACAGCGCGCTCACTCCATTGTGGCCGACGTTAGCCGAGCAGTGCATGGGGAACACGTTCCGCGGCGGCAGCAGGAAGTTCATGATGCTGAAAATCGATTTCTTCATCTCGCCTGCGTACGATGTCCCACCGATGAGCACGATGCGTCGCGTGAAGTTCAACAGGATAAAAACTTCCGACCCCACGCCGTCGCGCTTGGGATCGCCTTTAAACTCCGGAGCAGAGATAACCGTGAACTCGGGATGATGACTCTTCAACTCTTCCGCGCTGGGGCGTAAAAATAATTGCCGCACAAAGAGGTTGTGCCAGGCGTATTCGTTCACGATGCGAACCGGCAGGCGGTAGGCGGGATCGGCGCCGCAAAAAAGATCCTGCACAAAAAGTTCCCGCCCCCGCAGATGCTCCATCACCCGCGCGTGGAGCGCGTCAAACTTCTCCGGCTCAAACGGTGCGTTCACCCCGCCCCATGCGACAGTGTGCGCCGTGGTTTCATCCTTTACGATAAACTTGTCTTTGGGAGACCTCCCGGTACGATTGGTATAGCCCACGATAGCCCCGTTGGCCGCCAACTTTGCCTCGTTGCGCCGGATCGAGTGCTCCACCAGCACCGCCGGAGAGAGATTGAAGTGCGTCCGGCCTTCGCTCAGCAACTCGGCTACGTCGCTGACGTGCATCGTGGTCGCCATGGGATCTCCTAGGGGCAGAAAGCAGGTACAAAAGGTCAAACGCAATATTCTCCCTCAAAAGACCCCGGCCTGCCAAATCGTGTGGCGGGAATGAATCGGAAACGCCATTCATAGCAGCACCCCGAGCGGCGCAGTTCGGGCGAAGGGACCTTCGCATGGGGCCTCCCCTAACGCGTTGCTGGGCTGCGCGCAGGATCCTTCCCTCCGCCTGTAAAACGGCTACGGTCGGGATGACTCTCGGGAGCGCAACCGAAGCGGAGGCGCGCGGCTCCTACTAGTCGGAGGTTTTGTAGTCGCAGGCTTTGCGGCAGGGTTCGCAGTACATGAGGCCGTCGTTGCAGAGGCGGATGTCGATCACCGCCTGGCACAGGCAGCAGAATTTTTCGCACTCGCAGGCGCTTTCAGGTTGTTCGCACTGCGCGCAACGGTACTTGGTGGGACTGGCTCCGGTGCTCATGAAAATAATGTAGCGCGCCACGCGAGCCCGCGAAAAATGACCTTGGTAATCAGCGTGGCAGACGAATCGAGCGAATGCGGTACCTGTCGCGAGCTACGCACGATTTCTCCGTGGCCTATAATTCTCAGCAATGACCTTCCAACATCTGCTGGATGGCGCGGAGGTTCTCGCCCAGAGCGGGGACCCGACCGTCAGTGGTGTGGAATACGACTCGCGCCGGGTCAAGCCCGGCTGCGTGTTCGTGGCTATGCACGGCGAGACGTCGGACGGCAACCGCTTTATCGACCAGGCGATTCAGGACGGTGCGGTCGCAGTCGTCACCGATTCGTCGACCGAGAAGCCTCGCGAGGGCGTGGCATGGGCCGTCGTTCCTCATGGGCGGCGTGCCCTGGCGCGATTGAGCGCGAATTTCTATAAGCGTCCTGCCGAGCGCATCGCGGTCACTGGAATTACCGGGACCAACGGGAAGAGTACGACAGCCTTTCTGATCGAGTCGATCCTTACCGCGGCTGGGCGCAAGAGCGCTCTGATCGGGACGATTGAATATCACGTGGCCGGAAACGTTTATCCCGCGCCTCATACGACGCCCGAAGCGCTCGAACTGGCTCGGCTTTTCAACCAGGCCCTCGGCCTGGGCGCGACCGACGTGGTCATGGAAGTCTCTTCGCACGCCCTCGCGCAGGAACGCGTGTTCGGCGTGCCTTTCGACGTCGCCGTGTTCACCAACCTGACGCGCGACCATCTCGACTATCACAAGACGATGGACGAATACTTCGCCGCGAAGCGGACGCTGTTCGAAGGCTGCGGCACCGATGCTCCACGCGCGGTGGTAACGAACCTCGACGACGAATATGGCGCGAAGCTGGCCGCTTTCAGCCGCAAGCACAGCGCCGTTGTCCTGGGCTATGGCTGGGAGCGTGGCGATTTCCACGCCGAGAACGTGGACATCAATCCACGCGGAACGCGCTTCGACATCGCGACTCCGCAAGAGAAAATTCCTGTCTTCTCTCCCCTCATCGGGCGGGTGAATGTGTACAACATCTTGGCCGCTGCGGCCGCAGGTTACGCGCGCGGTTGCGGGTTGCCGCCGATTGCCCGCGGGGTCGATTCGCTCACGCACGTGCCGGGACGATTCGAGCGCGTCGACTGCGGGCAGCCCTTTACCGTGGTTGTCGACTATGCCCACACCGACGACGCCTTGCGCAACCTCACGGCGCTGGCCCGCGAGTTCGTTTTGCGCGGTGGAGGAACGGCCCGAGTCCTCACGGTGTTCGGCTGTGGAGGCGATCGGGATCGCGCAAAGCGTCCGCTGATGGGCGAGGCCGCAGGGCGAGGGAGCGACTTTGCCGTGCTCACCTCCGACAATCCGCGCAGGGAGGATCCGCGGGCCATCATCAACGATGCCCTGGTGGGTCTGCAGAAGACCGGAGTGAGGTACACCATCGAAGTCGACCGCCGCAAAGCGATTGGGCTCGCGATCGCAGAGGCGCACCCCGGAGACATTGTGTTGCTCGCTGGAAAGGGCCACGAGAAAGTGCAGGTCACACGCGAGGGATCGCACCCCTTTGACGATGTGGAAGTGGCCCGCGAGGTTCTGCGCGCGGCGGGATTCGACTGCGAAAAGGCGGCCAGCTAGGGAACCGGCATGAAGTTGACGCTATCGAAAATCGCCGAGTTTGTGTCCGCCACAACCCACGGAGGGACAGCCTCCTCGGCTATCCGCTCGAGTGATGAAGTTGCGCAGGGCTATTCCATTGACTCGCGCACGGTCCGCCCCGGGGAGCTTTTCTTCGCAGTAAAAGGTGAGCGGCTCGATGGCCATGACTACGTCGCTGCCGCTCTGGAAAAAGGAGCGCTCGCGGCGGTCGTCCAGAAAAACGAAATTGATCGCTATGTCGGAGAGACGCGCCTGCTGGCCGTGGACAATACGCTGGCGGCTCTGCAAACGCTGGCCACTGCGGTTCGCAAAGTCTGGGGTAAGCCGCTGGTCGGGGTGACGGGCTCGGCGGGCAAGACGACCACCAAAGATGCCGTCGCGCACGTGCTCGCCTCACACTTCCGCGTGCTCAAGTCCGAAGGCAACTTCAATAATCATTTCGGCCTGCCCCTCATGCTCTTAAAGCTCGAACCCGAGCACGACGTCGCGGTGGTCGAGATGGGCATGTCGCATGCGGGCGAAATTAGGGCGCTGGCCAAGATTGCACAGCCCGAGATCGGGGTGGTGACTAACGTTGCTCCTGTGCATCTGGAGTTTTTTGATTCCATCGCCGGAATTGCGCGGGCGAAATACGAATTGATCGCGTCGCTTCCCGCCACCGGATCTGCCGTACTCAATGCCGACGATGAGTACGTTTCGCAGTTCGGCCGCGACTTCAAAGGCAAGGTGGTCACGTACGGCACACAAGCCACGGCAGATGTCCGGGCCGAAAACGCGCAGACGCGCGGCACCGAGGGCTCGGAGTTCGACGTGGTCCTGGCCGGAGGCCGCGAGCACGCACGCTTGCCGCTCGTCGGAGAACACAATATTCTCAACGCCCTCGCGGCGGTGGCCGTTGGCCTGGTTCGCGGACTAAAGCCCTCCGACGCCGTCGGCGCGCTGGCGACTCTCGCGCCGCCCGACAAACGCGGGCAGGTTCTCCAACTGGGTAACATCACCGTCATCGACGATTGTTACAATTCCAATCCGAAGGCGCTGCGCGCCATGGTCGACGCCTTGGCCGCGATGAGTGCAGGACGTCGCATTGTAGTCGCGGGGGAAATGCTGGAACTTGGGCCAGCCGGAGAAGAGATGCACCGTGCCGCGGGTCAACATATCGGCGAGATGAAGATCAATGTTCTCGTTGGGGTGCGCGGGTTGGCGCAGGCGATGGTTGACGGCGCACGGCACGCGGGAATTGAAGCCGAGTTCGCGGCAACGCCCGAGCAAGCTGGCGATTGGCTGGCCCGCGAGGCGCGAGACGGCGACGTGGTACTGCTGAAAGCGTCGCGCGGTGTGAAGCTTGAGAAAGCGCTCGAGACGTGGAAGGCGGCCCGCGGCTCAAGTTGTTGAGAACGAGTCCGATTGTTCACCACGGAGGCGCAGAGACACGGAGGAGATCAATTTCTCCCTCTTGTGTTACTCCGTGTCTCCCTGGTGGAACGTTTCTTGAAGTCTGCAAAACATTCGTGCGCGGGATGGAGGCTGATTGCTCTACTGGCTGTTGTTCGTCAAGCTGCAACACTACGTTGCGCCGTTCCGCATCTTTCGTTACGTCACGTTCCGCACCGCGTTCGCCAGCCTTACCGCTCTGTTTACTGCGCTGATCGTGGGCCCTCTGGTGATTGGCCGCCTGCGCGACTTCCAGATCGGACAATACATTCGCGAAGAGGGTCCGAAGGCTCATCAGAAAAAGGCCGGCACGCCCACGATGGGCGGACTGCTGATTGTGATCGCCATCGTCGTCCCTACGCTGCTGTGGGCCGACCTGAGCAACCGCTTCATATGGATCGCCGTGTTCTCCACCTGCGCGTTCGCGGCCATCGGATTCACCGACGATTACACCAAAGTGACTCGGCGTCGCAACCTCGGGCTGACCGGCCGCGCCAAACTAGGACTCCAGATCGCGACCAGCATCGTGATCGCCTCCATGCTGATTGCCATGCAGACCTTCAACATGTATTCCACCAAGCTGATCGTGCCGTTCCTGAAACAGTTCCATCCCGATCTGGTGGTGCAGAGCCTGGAACGCTCTCCGCATCTGTGGCCGTTGGCCTTCCTGCCTTTCATGGCGTTTGTGGCGCTGGTCATCGTGGGTTCCAGCAATGCCGTGAATCTCACCGACGGCCTCGACGGTCTGGCCATCGGATGCACCGTAATTGCCGCGGGCGCTCTGTCGGTGCTCACCTACGTCAGTGGCCACGCTACGTTCGCGACTTATCTCGAATTGCAGCGCATGCCGCAAGTGGCCGAACTGACCATCTTCTGCGGGGCCATGGTGGGGTCGTCGATCGGATTTCTCTGGTACAACGCGCATCCCGCGGAAGTCTTCATGGGCGACGTGGGATCGCTTGCCTTGGGCGGCGCGATCGGCACTGTCGCCGTCATGATCAAGCAGGAGTTGCTGCTGCCGTTTATCGGCGGCGTGTTCGTGATCGAGGCGGTCTCGGTCATCCTGCAGGTTGGCTCCTACAAGCTGCGCAAAAAGCGCATCTTCAAGATGGCCCCCCTGCATCATCACTTTGAACTGCTGGGTTGGTCGGAGTCGAAGATCATCGTGCGCTTCTGGATCGCGTCGCTGGTTTTCGCCCTGTTCGCGCTGACCACCCTGAAACTGAGATAAGAATCCACCACGGAGGCACCGAGCCACGGAGACAAACAAGAAATAGAATTGGATCTTCTCCGTGTTTCTGTGACTCCGTGGTGAAATGGGTCTAATGGAACTGAATAACAAACGCGTGCTGGTGGTTGGCCTGGGCAAGTCTGGGGTAGCGTCAGCCCTTTTTTTGAAAGCTCATGGAGCGCGGGTGACGGTCTCGGACACCAAGAGCGGCGACGAACTGCGCAACGAGATTCCCGTGCTGCTCGATCATGGCATCACCGTCGAGACCGGAGGCCACGGCGACCGCACGTTTCGTGGCCAGGACCTGATCGTGGTAAGTCCGGGCGTGCCCGTCGATGCTCCACCACTGGTGCAGGCTCGTGCTCTGGGCGAAGCCGTGATTGGCGAGATTGAACTCGCCGCGCAGTTTCTTCCCGGGCCCATTGTTGCCATCACCGGATCAAACGGCAAAACCACAACCACGACGCTTACGGGCGAAATCATCACCGCCGCGGGCTTCCCCGCGCTGGTTGGCGGCAACATCGGCACACCCGCCATCTCTCTGGCGGAGCGCGCCAAGCCAGAAACTGTGATCGTGCTCGAGGTCTCGAGCTTTCAACTGGAAACGATTCAGACTTTCCGACCCAAGGTTGCGGTCGTTCTGAATGTCACGCCCGACCACCTTGATCGCCACCGGACATTTGAAGCCTACGTGGACGCGAAAGCACGCGTCTTCGAAAACCAGCAGGGAAGGGACTTCGCGGTGCTCAATGCTGACGATCCCACCTGCGTATCGATGGGTTCGCGCACACGCGCGCAAGTGTTCTGGTTCAGTCGCAACAAAGAGGTGCAGGGAGGTGCGTGGGTCCGCGACGGCAACATCGTGTTCCGTGACGCTGCCGGACAGCAGCGAGAGATCATGCTGGTCTCCGAGATTCCGTTGAAAGGCGCGCACAATCTGGAGAACGTGCTGGCCGCCGTTTGCGCGGGCGCCCTGATGGGCTGTGCCCCCGAAAAGATTCGCCAGGCCGTGTGTGACTTCAAGGCCGTCGAGCACCGGCTGGAATTTGTGGCAACCATTCGCGGCGTGGACTACTACAACGATTCGAAAGCTACCAACGTGGATGCGACCATCAAGGCGCTGGAGTCATTCCCGGCGAACATCCACCTGATTCTCGGTGGCAAGGACAAAGGCAGCGACTACGCCGTGCTCAACGACTTGCTCCGCCAGCGCGTGAAGCGCGTTTACACGATCGGCGCGGCAGCGGCAAAGATTGAGTCGCAAATTAAAGGCGCGGAAGTTGTGCACGCCGAGACGCTGGAAAACGCCATCCGCAAGGCGAATGCGGTGGCGCAGCCGGGCGACATAGTCCTGCTCGCACCGGCCTGCGCCAGCTTCGATCAATTCAAGAGCTACGAGCACCGAGGCCAGATGTTCAAAGAGATCGTGCGCGCTTTGGCCGGTGATTCTGTGAGGGCGTAACCTCCTCACCTGTCCCTTAGCGGCCTTCGCTTCACTCAGGATGACAGAGATCTGAGCCGGGGAACCAAGACAATCAACAATCAAGGGTCAACACATCAACAATCGCGCGCCCTCTCCGTGGTGAAATGAATGTCCCATGGCAAAGCGCGTGAGTGTCGATCGCTGGCTGTTTACCGTCACCATGCTGCTGGTGTTTGTGGGCCTGGTGATGGTGTTTTCGGCGTCGGCGGTCATGGCCCGTGAGCGCTTCGGTTCGCCCTACGCCTTTCTGTCGAAACAGTTGATCTGGGCGGTGGCGGGACTCGTCGCCATGGTGGTCACCATGCGCGTGGACTATCGACGATACAAGCATCCCGCCCTGGTGTTTTCGCTAATGGGATTCACCACGCTACTGTTGATCTCTGTCTTTTTTCTCGACCGGTCTCACCACACTCATCGCTGGATCCATGCCGGCGGTTTTTCGTTCCAGCCCTCGGAACTGGCCAAGCCGGTGCTGATTTTGTTTCTCGCCTATTTCCTCGATAGCCGCGCCCAGACCATTGACGACGTGCGCAACACGCTGCTGCCCGCGGCCGCGCCGGTGCTCGTGTTTCTGGGGCTGATCGTGCTGCAGCCCGACCTCGGCACCGCCATTGCGTGCGCTGGAATCGCCGCGTGCATCTTGTACGTGGCCGGGATGCGCATGCGCTATTTCGCATATGCCTTTGCCGCGTCGCTGGCGCCGTTGTACGTGCTCATATTTCACGTCAGCTGGCGGCGTGACCGCATTCTGGCGTTCCTGAATCCGTACGCCGATCGCCAGGGAAGCGGCTTCCACATCATTCAGTCGTTGATCGCAGTGGGCACCGGGGGCGTCACGGGCACGGGCCTGATGGAAGGCAAGCAAAAGCTCTTCTATCTTCCAGAGCCGCACACGGACTTTATTTTTGCGGTTACTGCGGAGGAACTCGGCCTGGTTGGCTCCATGTTCGTTGTCGCCTTGTTCGCCATCTTCCTGTGGCGCGGCATGCGGGCTTCCTGGCTCACCGAAGAGGTCTTCGGCCGCTACCTTGCGGTCGGAATCACCAGCATGGTCGTGCTGCAGGCTTTCATCAATATCAGCGTAGTGTTGGGCATGATGCCGACCAAGGGCATCCCGCTCCCCCTAGTGTCGTACGGCGGATCGTCGCTGTTTGTGACGCTGGCATGCGTCGGCGTGCTGCTGAACATCACCAAGCAAGCGGAATGAACACTGCAGTTGTTGATGGATGATTATTGATTGCTGATTGAACCCCCAGGGCCTCAGTAAGTGCTGCGCAGACTACGGGCCTTCAATCAACAATGTCAATCAACAATCGTCAATTCCTTTATAGTCACTTCATGCGGGCAATCCTGGCGGGCGGCGGGACAGGTGGGCATGTCATCCCCGCAATCGCCATTGCGAATCAACTGAAGAAGAATTACGACGCCGAGATATTGTTCATTGGCACGGCGCGCGGAATCGAGAACCGGCTCGTCCCGGCCGCGGGATTTCCGCTGCAATTGGTGCGTGTCGGCGCATTGAAGAATGTCAGCCTGACCACGCGCCTCAAGACAGCCTTCGACCTCCCGCGAGCTGTATGGGAGGCAAGCCGCATGCTGAACCAGTTCGCCCCGGATGTGGTGATCGGCGTCGGCGGATACGCCTCAGGGCCGGCGATGCTGGCCGCGGTGGTCAAGCACATCCCGACGCTGGCGTTTGAGCCGAACGTGGTCCCCGGCTTCGCCAACCGGGTCGTAGCGAAGTTTGTTTCCGCCGCGGCAGTGCACTTCGAGGAGACGGCGAAATATTTTCGTCATGCCGAAGTCACCGGCGTACCGGTGCGGCAGGCGTTTTTCGAGATTGCCCCCAAGCGCGGCGGGACTCCGACCGTGCTCGTGTTCGGCGGCAGCCAGGGCGCGCACGCCATCAATCAGGCTATGATTCGCTGCCTGCCCGTTTTGCAGCGCGAGGCTCCCGGCATTCACATCCTCCACCAGACTGGCGACCGTGACTATAATGACGCGCTGGCGGCCTATCGGAGTCTGGGCGAGTCAGCCGAAGTGTCAAAGTTCATCGAAGACATGCCGGCGGCCTTCGCGCATGCCGACTTGGTGGTGTGCCGTTCCGGCGCGAGCACGGTTGCGGAAATTGCGGCAGCGGGAAAGCCGGCCGTGTTCGTTCCCTTTCCGCGCGCGGCCGACGATCATCAACGCATCAATGCGGAAGCCCTGGCGCGCCACGGAGCCGCGGTCGTAGTGGAGGAGTCGAAGCTGGAAGGAGTCTGGCTGGCCGAAACCATCGCGGCGCTGCTCCAGGACCCGCATCGCCTGCAGCAGATGAGCCATGCGGCCCGGGAGTTAGCGCACCCCAACGCCGCACATGATATTGCAGCGCTGGCGGCGCGGGTAGCGGGAATCGAAGAGCCGGCCACTGATTAACCGAGATCGGCACGGATATTTCTTTTTATTATTTTTAAAAAGGTTTGGGTTTATCCGCGTGAATCTGCGTAAATCCGCGGCCGAGAAGTTGACTTATGTTTGCCAAAATTCAGCGCATCCATTTCGTCGGCATTGGCGGCATCGGCATGAGTGGCATCGCCGAGGTGCTGCTCAATCTCGGCTACAAGGTTTCCGGCTCGGACTTGAAGAGTTCCTCCGTGACGCAGCGGCTGGCCGGCCTGGGCGCCGCGACATTTGAAGGGCATCGCGCAGAAAACATCGCGGGCGCCGAAGTCGTCGTCACTAGTTCTGCCATCGCGATCGAGAATCCCGAAGTCACCGAGGCGCACAAACTCCACATCCCCGTGATTCAGCGCGCCGAGATGCTGGCAGAGTTGATGCGGCTGAAATACGGCATCGCCATCGCTGGCATGCACGGCAAAACGACCACGACCTCGATGGTGGCGGCCGTCCTGGCTGCGGGAGGCCTCGATCCGACCGTGGTAGTTGGAGGCCGCGTGGATGCCATGGGATCGAACGCCCGCCTGGGAAAGTCGCACTACCTGGTCGCCGAGGCTGACGAAAGCGACCGCTCGTTCCTGAAGCTATCGCCAATCTTGTCGGTCGTCACTAACATCGACCGCGAGCACATGGACTGCTACCGCAACATGCGCGACGTAAAGAAAACGTTTCTCGATTTCATGGACCGCGTGCCCTTTTACGGAATGATCGTGGCCTGCAATGACGACCCGCTGCTGCGTCGCCTGTTGCCTGAGGTCCAGCGCCGCACCGTGACTTACGGAACCAGGCGGGGCTCAGATTTCCTGATCAAGCTGGATGCCAGAAAGGAAATTCCCGCCGGCGACTCCCGTCCGCTCAGCTATTTCCGCGTCAGCTATCGCAAGCAGGATCTGGGTGACTTCACATTACATGTCCCCGGCTTGCACAACGTCCTGAATGCGACAGCGGCGATTGCGGTAGGCGTCGGTCTTGACGTTGGCGTGGAGTCGATCCGCGCGGCGTTGGATCAGTTCCGCGGCGTTGACCGTCGGTTCCAATTGCGTGGGCAGGCGGCCGGCGTGAGCGTCATCGACGACTACGGCCACCATCCCACCGAGATCAAAGCCACGCTGGCCGCGGCCCGGGATTGCGGATTTCGCAAGATTCGCGTCATTTTTCAGCCCCACCGCTATACCCGCACCCGCGACCTGATGGAAGAATTCACCACCGCCTTCGCCGACGCCGATTCGCTCTTCGTCCTCGACATCTACGCCGCGAGCGAAAAGCCGATCGAGGGGATCACGGGAGAAACGCTGGCGCGGCAGATAAACCAGAAAACAGGGAAGACTGCCCAATACGTGAGTTCATTTGCCCTTGCCGTAGATGCCGCCACGTCAGTCGCGCAAGACGGCGACATGATCCTGACCCTGGGCGCCGGCAGCGTCTCGCAGTTCGGCCCCATGATCCTCGACAAGCTGAAAGAGCGGGAAAAAGCACCGGCGCTGACCGACTGATCGGCACGGCAGAAGCCTACGATTTCGTCGCCCCTCGGCGTCGTTGTCCCCGCGGCTTCCGCGGACTCCCCAAACGGGCAGATCTCAGCTCCAAACCGGCCGGGAACTTCGCCCACGCCCTTCTCGTATCTTCCCTTGCTAACGGATTGAAATGCCCTTCGTCTATTCAGCCAGAAGGGGTTAAGGCGATGAAAATGACACAAGCATGGGGATGGCTGGCGGTAGGGGTCCTGGCAGCCGGGTTGAACGCAACCTATCACGATGGCGGTCTGAGTTGGGTACACGGAGTAGCAGACCGTGTCGAGCACAACTCGGCGGCCGTGCTGGACCTGGCCTCCGGACGGGCCGACCAGTTCCTTGCCGAGGCTCGGTTTGTGAAGGCACAAAACGCGACCGCCTCCTGCCGGTTCGTCAGCGCACTGGCGCAGGTCCAGACCAGGATCGCGCACACCGAATCCGCCGCTGAGCGCTTTGACTTGATGTCGGCCCGCGAAGAAGCCCAGTTCGCCAGGTTGGAGGCTAATCGGGCACGCATGGAAGCCCAAATCGCGGCCCAGACAGCTCATTTGCGAATTGCAACCGCGAATTTTGCCCCAGTCGCCCTGAAGGCGTGGCCCGCCCCTGTGGTTTGCCCTCGCGTGCGGGTGAACATTCCGAAATTGCCGATGATCAAAATGCCCGTCGCTCCCCAGATTCACATCGAGATGACCGGTACAGGTCCGGTTTAACGAAAAGAGTTCAAGTTTTCTTCTCCTGGAAAGTTTCCTGGAAAGGGTCGCGGAAAACCAGCCGCGCCTCTTTTTTTGTGCGGGAGAGATGCACCTGTGGTGACGGGCCGCCTGCGGCCGTCTGGCTGGAGCCAGCCCTGAGCTGGTCGAAGGGGCGCAGCCCAGACAACTCCAGACCGCATCCGTGCCCAACCCGGTTCCTGCCTGTGCAAAAGAACCCACTTTTGGTCTATCTCAATTCGAGAAATGCAGCTATATTGAAAAAGCTCAGCGATTCCTTGGCGACAACTGACCTGAACTGATGGCGCGGAAGCCTAGCGGCACCATCTTGCAGGATGAGTTGTACCCGGCGGCCGGCGCCGGGCTGTCGCACGCCGAAGCTGCGCGCGAGGATCTCGAAGACGCGCGGCTGGTGGACCTGGATGTAGACGAGGAATCTCCCTTTCTGCGCGGGCAAAAGCGCGTCTCCGCCCGGCGCAGCTCACTTCCCAAGAAAACTGCGAGTCGCCTTCTGTGGGCATCTGCTGCCGCCGCCATCCTTTGTGTCGCCGCCGTCGCCGCCGCAGGTCTCTACGAATACGGCCAGCGCTCCTGGCGTTTTCGCGTGGAATCGAGCGACCACATCGAAGTTACCGGCATGCAGAACGTGACCAAGGTGCAAATCATGGAAGTGATGGGCGCTGACATCGGCCGCAACATTTTCTTCATCCCTTTGGCCCAGCAGAAGGCCCAACTGGAACAGATTCCGTGGGTCGAATCGGCCAGCGTGATGCGCTTCGTCCCCAACCGGCTCAAGGTGGAAATACAAGAGCGTACGCCGGTGGCCTTCGCCCGCGTGGGTCCCCGAATTTCCCTGATTGACGCGGGCGGAACCCTGATGGAACTGCCGCAGAAACACAAGTATTCCTTCCCGGTCATTCTGGGGATGAATCCCGGCGAGCCGCTCTCCACCCGCGCCCCGCGCATGAGAGCCTACAACGATCTGGTGCAAGACCTGGATACCGACGGCGCTCACTACTCGCAGGACCTCAGCGAAGTGGATCTCTCCGATCTCGAGAACTTGAAGGTGCGGGTCAATGATCCGGCGGGCGACGTATTGGTAGAACTTGGTTCGTCGGATTATCTGAAGCGCTACAAGACCTACGTCAGCCATGTGCAGGAGTGGCGCCAGCAATTCCAGAAACTGGAATCGGTAAACCTGCGCTACGACAACCAGGTGATCGTCAATCCTGATATGGAGGGAAGGCCCCACCAGGCCACGCTGACTGCGGCAGCAACGAAGGCGGCAGTGGCCGCGGGCGTGAAGCCGGCAGCATTGATCACGCCTATGAATTCGCATGACCGCTCCCTCCCCAAGCCGGCGTTTGAGTTGACGGAGAAGAAGCTGGAGTCGGTGTCTGCAAAGAAACCGCCTCCGAAGGCCAAGGCCAAGAAGGCAAAGTCGGTCAAAGCCACCAGTTCGAAAAAAGTGACAGCAAAATCTGCGGCGCAGACTCCGAAGGCTGCAGTCGCGCCAAAGCCTGGAGCCTCGCACAAGGCGGAAGGGAAGCAGCCGGCGAAAACCACGCCCTCGGCAGCGAATGCTGCGGCTCCGAAACCGAGTCCGGCGATTGCCAAGCCGCAGGCGAGCCCAAATGCAAACTAATTCGAAGTTGGGGATTTCATAAAGCATGGGGAACCAGCAGGGAAGTTTCCTTACCGCGATTGACGTCGGCAGCGCCAAGACGTGTGCGCTGATGGCGGAACTTACTGACAACGGGTTGCGCTATCGCGGGCACGGCGTCGCTGAGTCGCGCGGCTCGCGCAAGGGCGTCATCGTGGAACTCGACAAGGCGGTGGCGGCGATTCAAAAGGCCGTCGAAGCCGCCGAAGACGTCGCGGGTGCAGCGGTGGAGCAAGCCATCGTCGGCATCGGCGGAGCGCATGTTCGCGGCGTCAACAGTCACGGTGGCATCAGCCTGGGAACGCGCCCCCGTGAAATTGGACGCGATGAGATCAAGCAGGCGGTCGACCGCGCCCGCGCCATCCCACTCCCCGCCGATCGCGAGATCCTCCATCTGCTGCCGCAGGAATTCATTCTCGATGACCAGTCTGGAGTTCACGATCCGCTGGGCATGATGGCGGCCCGCCTGGAAGTTCGCGTCCATATGGTGACGGCTGCGACCAGCGCCACCCAGAATGTGATTACCGCGGTAAACAAAGCCGGCGTACACGTTGACGACACGGTGTTCGAGCCTCTGGCCGCCGCCGACTCCGTGCTGCGCAACGACGAGCGCGAAATGGGAGTGTGCCTGGCCGACATAGGGGCTGGTTCGACCGACCTGATCGTTTTTCAGCAGGGCGCTGTCGCGTACACAGGTGTGATCCCGGTGGGCGGAGACCATTTCACCAGTGATCTCTCCGTGGGCCTGTGCACGCCCGTAGGGGAGGCGGAAAAGATCAAAAAGATCTACGGCAACGCCATTGTGACCCTGATTCCCGAAGGCAATGAAGTGGAAGTTCCGTCCGTTGGCGACCGCCCCTCGCGCCTGCTTCCCCAGCGGTTAGTCGCTGAGATTCTGGAACCACGCGCCCGCGAATTGTTCGAGATGATGCGCGAGACGCTGCGCCACAGTGGCATGTTCGATGTCTGCCTCGCCGGCATCGTGCTCACTGGAGGAGCGTCGCGCCTGCCCGGAATCTTCGACGTCGCGGAGTCGGTGCTGCGCCGGTCGGTGCGTCTTTCGTGGCCCGCGCCGCTGGCCAAGATGCCGTCGACGTTATCGGAACCCGAATTCGCTACCGTGCTGGGCATGGTGAACTACGGCCAGCGTGCCCGCATCGCCCGCGGCTTCCAGGAAGATCGCTGGGGCTCAAGATTGAAAGCGCTGTTGGTAGGTAAAGGAGCATGAAGACAAGGTTTCAAAGTTTCAGTGTTTCAAGGTTTCAAACACCTTGAAACGCTGAAACCCTGAGACCTTGAAACTGTTTCGAAATAGGTGAACACAATGAAAAAAGATTCCGGCATTCGCATCAGCTTCAACGAAGAGGCCCGCAACGATGCCAAGATCAAGGTCATCGGAGTAGGTGGCGGCGGCGGCAACGCGGTCAACCGCATGATCGATGCCGGCGTGGAGGGCATCGAATTCATCGTTGCCAACACGGACCTGCAAGCGCTGCGCATGTCGCACGCCCCCGTGAAGCTGCAGCTCGGCGTGAAGCTCACGAATGGCCTGGGCGCGGGTGCAAATCCCGAAGTCGGTCGCAAGGCCGCGCTCGAAGATTCCGACAAGATCATCGAAGCTCTTGAAGGCGCCGACATGGTTTTCGTCACCACCGGCCTCGGCGGCGGCACCGGCACCGGAGCCGCTCCCATCATTGCCTCGTTGGCTTGTGAAATGGGCGCGCTCACCGTCGCGGTCGTCACCAAACCTTTTTCGTTCGAAGGCAAGCGTCGCATGCAGCAAGCCGAACGCGGCATCTCGGAACTCATGGAGTCGGTGGACACCACCATCGTGATCCCCAACGAAAAGCTGCTTGCGGTCGCCGAAGACGCTGGTTTCTTCGAATCGTTCCGCATCGCCGACGACATTCTCCGCCAGGGCGTGCAAGGAATTTCCGACATCATCACCATCCCCGGCATCATCAACCGCGACTTCGCCGACGTGAAGACCATCATGGCCCGCATGGGTTACGCCGTCATGGGTACGGCCTCGGCCAGCGGCGCCAAGCGCACCCTCGAAGCCGCACAAAAGGCCATTGCCTCTCCCCTCCTTGAGGCCGGCGCCATCGACGGCGCGCGCGGCATTCTCATCAACATCACCGGCTCGACCTCTCTCAAGCTGGCCGAGGTGCAGCAGGCCTGCTCCATCATCCAGGGCGCTGCGCACGAAGACGCCAACATCATCTTCGGCGCTGTGATGGATGAAAAAATGAAAGACTCGGTGAAGATCACGGTCATTGCCACAGGCTTCCGCGAGATCCCTACGGGGCGCCGTCGCCCGCAGGAGACGCATACCTCATTCGCTGCGGCCCACGACGACGCCATGGATTTCCCCGATGCGCTGGGGCCGCGCGAACCCGCGCCCGATCCCATGCCGAAGCACATCATGGAGCCGGTTTTGTCTGACGCGAGCATCACCGAGGACCGCATGTATCCCGACGATGTTGCACCCGTCCCCAGGGCGCACGCTCCCGAGCATGGCCTGGGGGGCGAAGCAATTTCGCTCGACACCATGCGCAGCGCGATCGTCACCAACTTCGAGCAGGATGATCTCGACGTTCCGGCGTTCCTGCGCAAGCGCAACGAAGTGATGTAGAGTCGAAAAATCTTGCGTGAGGAAGGCCGGTCGAGCCAGGGCAGAACCGGGTTCAGGCCCTTTCTATGGGAAAAGCCTTTCACATGGGGAAGTACCTTTCCAGTAACCGGGTAATGCGTTACTGAAGGGGTCTGACCCGAGGTAATCCCCGCGTATGTCCCTGTTTCATAACGGGTTAAATCGAAATTAATGTTTCTTGCGATCTAAACTTTTCCGTTGCCAGAATTATCCTAAGTCCCGTACTATCAGCGCAGTCGACTGAGCGGGGCGGGTTACCACCAGCTGGCACGGTGCGTGCATCGAAGTATCTATACCCGTCCGGGGAGTGGAATCAAACAGATGTCTAAAGGAACGAGCCTTCTTCGTCTGGTAGTGACCTTTCTGGCGTGTCTGCCTCTGGCGGGCGTGAGTTGGGCTGCCCACATCAACACCCACGCTCCGGCAAAATCGAAATCACAAAAGATCAGCGAAAGCCAGCGCACCCGGCGCCGCATTCACCATCTGGCACGGAGCCGCAGCGCGAACCTTACATCGGTCTCCGCCACCACTCGCCGCCGTCGCTATCACGAGCGCTTCCACATGAGTTCGTTCGCAGAGGATATTGCCGCCGGTGACATCACGACCGGCGAAGATCCCGTCGTACGCCAGGCCGCCATGGATGCTCTCGGCAACATGAACGGCACTGTCGTCGCGATCGAACCAACCAGCGGACGCGTGCTGGCCATGGTCAACCAGAAGCTGGCACTTTCGAGCGGCGCGCAGCCGTGCTCCACCATCAAACTTTCCGTGGCCCTGGCCGCACTGAGCGAAGGTCTCGTCTCCAAGGAAACAGAAGTTGCTCTCGGCGGCCGCAGCCGCATGAACCTGACCACCGCGCTCGCCCACTCGAATAACGCATACTTCGAAGCGCTCGGACGCAAGCTTGGTTTTGAGAAAGTCGCCTACTACGCCCACGAATACGGATTGGGCGAACTCGCTGGATACGATATTGCCGGTGAACAATTGGGCAGCTATCCCGACGAGGCGATTCCCGCGAAGCTGGGCGGCGTCGGCAAGATGTGCTCCTACGGCGAAGGCGTCTCCATGACCCCGCTGCAACTGGGCGCGATGGTTTCGGCGATTGCCAACGGCGGCACGCTCTACTATCTCCAGCACCCCACCACTCCCGAAGAAGTCGCTGGCTTCCAGCCTAGGTTGAAGCGGCAATTGGACATCGCTCCCTTGATTCCAGAGCTTTCCGATGGCATGGCAGGCGCGGTTCAATACGGCACGGCCCGCAGCCTCCGCCTCAACTTCAACGAAGAAGAAATTCTGGGCAAGACCGGAACCTGTTCGCACGACGGAACTCGCTTTGGCTGGTTCGCCTCTTATGCCAATACCAGCGTAGGGCGTGTGGTGGTCGTCGTCTTCCTGCAGGGCGGACGACCGACCTTCGGTCCCAAGGCCGCCGAGATCTCCGGCCGTATGTATCGCAACCTCTACGACCACAATTTCTTTGTCGCCGGACCCGCTTTGCCCTCCGACACCGCGGCGGTGAAGACGGTCAGCACAAATCCGTAAATGATTCCGCAGCCCTTCTCATCGAGACGTAGCTCCGCTATGGCTCTATTTATTTTCTCCGGTAGTTTCTCCCGCCCCAACGCGACTCCCTACTAATTCTTTTCTAATACGAAAAACGCCAGCCCTGCCGATATGAACAACAACAGGTCGAGCGCCGGGGAAGGTCTCTGCCTCGACCTGCACGTTGTTGTATGGGGAGGCTGATACGTCAGGGTCAACGTTGTTTCACGGAAATTACGGCCGGGTGCTCTTCTCGGTCGCCCTGGTGATGCTGGCAAGCGCGGGCGCATTTTTCGCACGGATTCTGAAGATGCGGACCGCTCTCGCCAATGCGGTGGACGACTGCGAGGCCCGCTTCCACCTCTTGGCCGAGGCGATCCCGCAGATCGTTTGGACCGCGGTGCCCGGCGGCGGGATTGACTACGTCAACCGGCGCCGGCACGAGCTGACCGGGCTCAGCGAGGAGCAAACTCTGGGATGGGGTTGGCAGAGTGGTCTTCATCCGGACGATCGCCCCATCGCCATGCAGAATTGGGCGAAGGCTCACCGCATCGGCGAGCCGTTCGAAAATGGAATATCGCCTGCTCAAGCCGGAGGTTTTCGCTGGCACCTGGTTCGGGCCACCCCCATGCGGGATGCCGCCGGAAACAGGGTGAAGTGGTTCGGCGCCTGCGCAGACATTGATGATCAGATGACAATCGGGTATTGGCGTCCTTTGCGCTCTTCGCGGGTTCAATTCTTTCTTACCCCAAAGCGCGCAAAGAACCTCCACCAAGAACGCAAAGGGAGAAGAACCGTGGCAGTTTTCAAACTGCAGCACGACCAAGGCGTGCCCTCGATGTACTCCATCACCAGGCAGTTCGGCCCGACATCATGCAAGGTGCAGACGTTGGAATGGTTCAGGGCGGCGACGGCATGCGCTTCGCGCTCGAAGCGCTCGGAGAACTGCTCGTTGGAAACCTTGATGGCGACGATGCGATTCAGTCGCGTGTCGCGGGCCTTGTAGACCTCTCCCATCCCGCCAGCGCCCACTGGGGCGGTGATCTCGTAGGGACCCAATCGAGTTCCGGGAGGCAAAGGCATGGGAAACCCCAACGAATTGTACCCTGCGGAATATAGGTAGGGAATCGATTAGGGTCAAGCGGAAGTGGTCTCGCCTTGAGTCATAGCTTTTCGGGGAGACGTCCCTGCGGAGGTGCCATACTGCAGAACGCCCAGCCGGTTGGCTGGGCGTTCTCTTCAAAACGGGATCCCTTGTCCGAAACTCGGACCTTAGCTACGTTGTCCGCGGCCTTTGCTCTGGTCGCTCGCGATCACGCCGTCCTTGATGTGGATGACGCGGTGCGCGTATTCCGCGATGTCGCCTTCGTGGGTGACCAGAATGATCGTGTTGCCCTCGGCATGCAGCCGGTCAAACAGCGCCATGATCTCGATACCAGTCTGCGAATCCAGGTTGCCCGTGGGTTCGTCCGCCAGGATGATCGAGGGCTTGTTCACCAGCGCGCGCGCAATGGCCACGCGCTGCCGCTGACCGCCGGAGAGTTCATTCGGCTTGTGGCTCATGCGAGACTCCATGCCCACGGCCGCCAACGCACCCTTGGCTCGCTCCATCCGCGTCTCGGTCGGAATGCCGGCGTAGATCAAGGGCAGTTCCACGTTGTGCAACGCGGTGGCACGCGCCAGCAGGTTGAAGGTCTGGAATACGAATCCGATCTCCTTGTTGCGGATACGGGCCAGTTCGTCGTCGTCCAACTCGCTCACGAGTTGGCCGTTCAGCCAGTACTTTCCCTGCGAGGGCGTATCCAGGCAGCCAATCAGGTTCATCAGGGTCGATTTGCCTGAACCCGACGGTCCCATGATGGCGACGTACTCATTGCGCTGGATCCTCAGGTTGACGCCACGCAGGGCGTGCACCTGCTGCTCCGAGCCCATGTCGTAGGTCTTCCAGAGGTCTTCGGCCGCAATCATGCAGGATTCCGGCGGCGCTAGATTCGCGGTGCTGGGCATACTGAGAACTTCTGCGGTTGCCATGTTTTTCTCCTGGTCCGGTGCCACTGACCCTCTCCGATCTTTGGCTTCAGTACCTTAACGAATTGCAAGCTCCGATTTCCGAGACCTCTACCGGCTTTCCCTTTGGACGTACCAAGCCGGGTAAGGTTATGACCCTTCTTCTTCTTCTTTCTTCGGGACCGTGTTGTCGATCTTCACGCTGCTCCCCGGACGTAGAGTCCGCAGGACTTTATAACTGCCCGTAATTACCTGGTCTCCTTCTTTTACCCCGTCGAGCACCTCGATATCGGTCGTCCCCGTGATCCCTGTGGTGACCGGCACGAACAATGCTTTCTTGTTACGGATGACGAAGACTCCCTGTACGTCATCCCCTTTCTTCGTCTTGGATGCGGCTTCCTTGGCGGCAGGTGCCGCGGCGTGCACCGATCCCGGCGGATTATTCTGCTGTTCGATTTGGTCCTTGCTGCGCAGGGTCAGCGACTGGATCGGGATGGCCAGCGCGTTGTTGCGGGTGGCCGTCGTGATCTTCGCCGTGGTCGAAAGTCCCGGACGCAGGTCTCGCGGCGGATCTGTCAGCGTCACAACCACCTTGAAATCCTTGGCCTCTTCACTGGCGGTCGTCGATTGCGAGGTCGATACACCGCTGGACCGCACGATCGCGTTATCCCCGATTTCCGAAACCGTCCCATGAAAAATCTTCTTGGGGATCGCGTCAATCGTGATTTCCGCGGGCTGGCCCAGATGCACGTTCACGATGTCCGTCTCGTCTACCTTCACCTCGGCCGTGATCACCGACATGTCGGCAATCGTCATCAGCGTGCTGCCCAGAGCATTCTGAATCCCGATGACCACCGATTCGCCTTCCCGCACCGGCAGGTTGGTCACCACACCGTCGTAAGGCGCGCTGTAGGTAGTCTTCTGCAGCACATCGCTGACGCGCGTTAAATTCGCGCGGGCCTGCGCTACGCGTTTGCTCGCGGAATCGTTCTGCGCCTTGGCCTGCGCCACGCGTGCCTGGGCTTGCACCAGCCCGGCATCGGCCGTCGCCCAGGCATTCTTACGGCTATCGAAATCCGACTTCGCGATCAACCCATCCTTGAACAGACTTTGTGCACGATCCCAGTCCAGCTTGTTGCGGTCATAGTCGGCTTGCGCGCGAACCAGGTCGGCTTGCGACGTCTTCAGCGCTGCCTCCGCAGCGACCGCGTCGGTCTCCGCTGCCTGCACCGAGGCCTGGTTGGCCGTGACGTCTGCCGCGGATTGTACGTTCTCCAGTTGCGCCAGCAATTGACCCTTCTTTACCTGTTCCCCTTCCTTCACGTACAGGTGGGTGATCTTTCCGTAGGCGTTGGCGCCGATGTTCACATAAGTCTTGGGCTTGATCTCACCCGAAGCGCTCACGATTGTTGTCAGGTCCTGCCGCTCCACTTTTCCCGTCTGTACCGTCACCACATTCTTGCTGCTCTGATGAACGGTAAAACCGACGATGATTGCGAGCAGAACCGCAACGCCGATGCCGATAGCAATTTTTTTCCAAGCTGTCATGATTTCCGTCACGATCCGGGTGATTTATCCACGCGCCAGGCCAAGTCCTACCATAACGATATTTTCAGCACAAATGGCCCCGCTGCCTCGGTCCGAGTGACGGACACACACCTTCTGTTACGATCCTGGCGCCGAGAAAGTTCCCGACAGGAGTAATTAAGCAGAAGGGCCGAGACCCGTTACGGCGTGGCGAGCGATAGCTACTGCCCCGGAACCAAACATTATAGCTCCGCCCGCACCCGTTCGGCAGCCACCTAATTTGGCACAGCCTCGGGCAACTTGGAGGACGTCCCCCGCTTCTAAAAGAGACGGTTGTGGGTCGTTTTAATTGATTCTCGGGGCACGACTTAACCTTGCTTTCACACCACCCACGGGCCTAAAATAGATAGACGACGGTTGTGGCAGGAGTCCCTCTCATGTTCCGGGTTGCTTCGTATCAATCTGCTTTGCGAATTTTTCTGGTATCGGTAGGCCTGTTGGTCTGCGGCGCCGTC
Organism: Candidatus Sulfotelmatobacter sp.; assembly: GCA_049792875.1. Lineage (GTDB taxonomy): Bacteria > Acidobacteriota > Terriglobia > Terriglobales > Acidobacteriaceae > Sulfotelmatobacter. The sequence continues at coordinate 2,991 of JBARBI010000039.1, read as the reverse complement.
GCGCAGGACCAGCCGGACAAGAAACCCGCCGATAAGCCAGCCCCGGACACCGCGGGCGCCACGCAAGCCCAGCCCGCCGATGCCGTCGACCCGCTCAAGCGCCCTGCGGACGAGAAACAGCGGAAGAAAAATCAGCGTGCCCTGAAGCAGGAATTGAGCAAGCCCTACAAAAAGTGGCTCGAAGAGGACGTCGTCTGGATCATCACCGACGAAGAGCGGGCAGCCTTCAAACAGCTCTCCAACGACGAAGAGCGCGACAACTTTATTGAAGCCTTTTGGCAGCGCCGCGACCCCACCCCCGACACCGAAGAGAACGAATATAAAGAAGAACACTACCAGCGCATTGCTTATGCCAATGAGCATTTCGCCGCTGGTGTGCCGGGCTGGAGAACCGATCGCGGCCGCATTTACATCGTTTTCGGCAAGGCCGATGAGGTCGATTCCCACCCCTCCGGTGGCAGCTACGAGCGCCCCATGGAAGAGGGCGGCGGCGAAACCTCGACCTACCCGTTTGAGCAGTGGCGCTACCGCTACATTGATGGCATCGGTCAGGAAGTCATCATCGAGTTCGTCGACACCTGCATGTGCGGTGAATACCACATGACCATGGACCGCTCCGAAAAGGACGCGCTGCTCATGACCCCCAACGCGGGCTTGACCCTCTACGAGCAGATGGGAATGGCCAGCAAATCGCAGCGCTTCAACAATGGCGGCCTTGAACGCCTGGGCGCTGGTCCCGAAACCGCGAATCTGCAGACCAAGCAGTTCGATCGCCTTGAACAGTTCGCCAAACTGCAGGCGGCTCCCAAAATCAAGTTCACGGATCTGACCGAAGAGGTCAACTCCAAGGTTATCCTCAACCCGATGCCGTTTGATGTGCGCGAGGATTTCGTCAAAGTCACCAGCGACACCGTGCTGGTGCCGGTCACGATCCAGATGAAGAATCGTGACATCACTTTCGTCAACAAAGACGGGGTTCAGCGCGGCACCGTGAACATTTACGGACGCCTGTCCACGCTGACCGGCAAAATCGTTCAGACCTTCGAAGACACCGTCCAGGTCGATGTTCCCGCCGAACTTCTACCCCGCACCGCGGAGAACGCTTCGGTCTACTGGAAGGCTTTGCCCCTGCGCCCCGGCCATTACAAACTCTACATCGCCGTGAAAGACGTCAACGGCGACCGCAAAGGTATCTGGAGCCGCAGCGTCCTTGTCCCCGAGTATTCCGACGACAAACTGGCCACCTCTACTCTGATCGTCGCCGACCAGATGGAACCGGTTCCCACCAAGGCCATCGGTACCGGGAGTTTCGTCATCGGCACCATGAAGATCCGGCCCCGCGTCGCTCCGGCCGATGGCAAGCCCGCCGTGTTTAAAAAGGACAAAGATCAGAAGCTGAATTTCTGGATGCAGGTTTATAATCTTGGCGTGGACGAGAAGACGCACAAGCCTTCCGCCACGTTTGAGTACAACATCACCAACGTCGCAACCAATAAACAAGTGGTTCAGAAGACCGAAACCACCGACACGATGGGTAATCTGGGCGATCAGGTGACGCTTCAGAAATCGATCGCGGCCGCCAATCTGCAGCCCGGCGTTTACAAGATCGAGATCAGGGTGAACGATAACATTTCGAAGCAGACCATTGATCCGTCAGCCGTGTTTGCAGTAGAGTAACTCCCTGCGATTTTCCCCCCAGGGGTGGGATGGAGTGAGACTGCGTAAGCTCGGAACTTGGGCAATCGTATTGAGCTTGTCCCTTCCTGTCTGGGCCGTCGAACGGCCCGGCGCGATTTCGGGATACGTCCGCAATGTCTCCGGTGCTCCCCAGATGGGAGCGGTCGTGCAGTTTCTCGGCGCCGCCAATCGCACTCTGACCGTGTTCACCGATGAGGCCGGATACTATACCGCTACCGGCTTGCTCCCCGGTCTCTACACGCTCAAAGTTACCGCTCCTTCTTTCCTTCCAGCATTGCGAGAGAAGATCGGCCTTCGTCCCGGTGCCAGCCTCAACGTCAACGTGACTTTGAGCACCTTGCTGGGCGTGATGGAGCTTGGTCCCATCCGCGCTCTTCCCGATGAGGATGACTGGAAGTGGACTCTGCGTTCGGTCGCAAACCGTCCCATTCTTCGCATCTTTAACGATCCCATCCTGCCCGCCGAGAAGCAGAGCCACGAACTGCGTGGCACGCTCTCTTTCCTCGCGGGTTCCGCCGCCAGCGGATACGGTACCGGTTCCGACATGAGCACAGCCTTCACGCTGGAGCGCTCCATCTTTTCCGATGGGCATCTAGCCTTCAGCGGCAACGTAGCGTACGGCGACACTCTGCCCGCCGCCGTGCTGCGCACCAGCTATTCCCATCGCCTGGCGAATGGCTCGGAACCCTCACTGGCCCTGACCGTCCGCCGCTTTGCTCCCTCCGATCCCAACCTGCATAATGCCGCGCTGCAGTCGCTGGCTCTCTCGGCGGCGGACGACTTCGTCGTCGGTGACGTACTGGAATTTAAATTTGGCAGTGAGCTGCAGACTATTCAGTTCCTCGGGCACGTGACTGCGTTCCGTCCCTACGGCTCCGCTGACCTTCATCTCTCGCCGAACACGGTTCTGGAATACGACTACACAACGTCTCGCCCCGACCTGCGCGTCGACAAAGGTTTTGATTCCGCGCCGGCCGATCTGAGCGAATCGAATCCCCGAGTCAGTCTGCTCTCATTCGCTCCCAAAATGGAAAGCGCTCATCATCAGGAACTCAGCCTGTCGCACCGCATCGGCAAGACTAATGTTCAGTTCGCCGTCTTTTCCGATCGCGTCGGCGATCCCGCTCTGACAGGCACTGGCGAAGTCACCGCCGCTGGTGGATTCCTTTTGCCCGACATGACCTCGGGCACGTTCAGCTATGCCGGCAAGACCCTGGACACCAACGGTCTGCGTATCGTGCTGCAACGCAAGTTCTCCGCGGATCTGACCGGCACCATCGACTACGCTTTCGG
>JBARBI010000038.1:0-2329 GCA_049792875.1 Candidatus Sulfotelmatobacter sp. | reverse complement strand
GCTCGGTGCTTGCCTGCAGCCGCCCGGCTTCCACCGGTACCGAGCATCTTCCCCACGTCACGTTCAGGGAGTGCGCCGAGCCCGCCGCTCGGAATTCCAGGTGGTTGGCGACCCGGATGCGAGGAACCTAGCCGGCACGATTGGTTCCCGCAATCCGGACCACACATTCCACTTGGTCATTAAATATTCGAACGGCAACCCGGAGTTTCGCCACGCAACCGGAAGAAATTCTGACAATGCCACTCAGAGCACCGTGTTTTGGGTTCACTTAAGTACCAGTGCTTCATCGCCTCTCCCGCAACGAATGATGTTCACGCAGACGGGCCAGTGCCGAAGCGGGCGGCCAAGGATGCGGAGATCGCGCTCTACTGCGTCTTGCGCCGCTCCACGGATTAGCGTCTCCGGTGTGATCTTTGCAGTCGATTCGTTTCGCATGTTTCTCGGAGCATCCCACCGAGATTAGCTGCCACAGCTCAGCAATCGCAGCTCTTTTCATAGCCTCTATCCGATGTCGAGCATTGGTTGATGGCATATTGGTGCTTGCACTGATCCCGGTGGCCGTTTTGCAGGGAGTCGCCTTGGGACGGGCTTACCTAGCATTCGAGCTGCTGCCCTTAGTAGTTCGCGATTAAGCCGTCCGTTGTCGCGGTTCATGAGGCCGGTCCAAGCTTGCACATTAATCACGGGCACCTTAACATTGAATCTTTGCAGCTCCAGCAAGTGGCCTTTGTCGTCCTCTGTCACCGGATAATAATCCACGATCACTAGTTGGAACTCCTCTGCTTCGAGGTTAGCCACGCCATCTGCGGCGCTAGTAGCGACCTTGGTCTCAATCCGCCGCTCAGAGAACAGCTTTCTCCGCTCAACTAGGCGGGTGACATCCTGGTCAATCAGTAGTACACAAGCCGCCGGCTTGGCAACAGTGAGTCCCAGGTCCATTTGGCAGAGTTGCGCCAATGCTGCATGTAGCACGGGAGGCCGCAGCCGTTGCTCTTTGTCGCAGAGTTCCGCGGCATGCTGAGCCGACGCAAAAGCCCACTGCCTAGAGTCCTCGTTCGGTCGCACTTCCCGGTAGATTGCATCCACCTCGTCCTGAGTTAACTCCAGCACGGCGCTGAGAAGTTCCTCAGCACGCTCTTCTAGGTCATCCGTCAGATCTTCAGGTAGCATTGACTTTCCCCGGCCATTCAAAGTAGAACTCTGGGCTGCATATGAACACAATTCCGGCCCGCCTGAAGGGTCGCCTTCAGGCGCGTTTTGATCCGCTTCTTCCGGTTGACCACATCCTCAACTGTCGTATGGAGCTCTTGACTCAATAGTTGATTGACATTGGCACCGTCTTCGATCTTTTGGGAAGCCTCAATAAACTCTTCGAGATCCCTGGCGCCCCGCACCGCATCTCTAATCCGCTCATGTAACATGTCTTGTGGCGGCGCAGCATTAAGGACTGGGAGCATGGGTTCATTCCGGTCACTTGGGGCAGGGTGTTCGCGGGTCTGGCTCCGGCGTCTGTGCGTCAGGAATTTGTTCTTCAAGACGCCGCCGAGAAACTTTTCCAGGCTTGGCTGGATGGTCGGATCCCAATTCAAGCTAGCGGGGTCCGTCCAAAACGCCAAAAGCGTTTCCCCAGGGAGATCATCCGCAGAGACACCGTCAAACACCGCCGGCATTCCACTTGCGAGCCAGAAGGCGTACACTTCGAGGCGCCTGTATAGCGCGTCCCAGTCGGTCCCGGCCAAAATCGCCGCCTTTATGGTGTCGACGGGTTTCATCAATCTCAGGCACTTCGCCATTGAATATTCGCACGGCAACACGGAGTTTGGTCACGCGACCGGAAGAATTGTCTCGGGTGCGCTGAGTACCAGTACTGTGTGGCTTTCTCCCAGAACGACGGATGTTCGCCCAGACTGGCAAATGCCGCTGTTCTACCGGAGTCCACAAGAGGGAGCGGGGCGCGCGACGTGCTCGGTGCCGGTTCGCGGAAAGCCCAGGCTGGGAGCACAAGGCAACCTGACGATACAGGGCACAACGTTGGCCAAGTGTGCGCGGGAGGCGCGGCAACTAATACCATTGGGAACGGCGGTAACCAATGGTGGGGGCGCCGAAGAAGCTAGCGATAAAAGGGAATGTCAGGCGCAAGGCCAGGCCGGTGGTCACCTTCAGTCAAGTCGTTTTTGTATGATTCAACTGCGGATCGCGCCATCGCCGGAACCAGCGTTCGGTCAAAGAGTGGTGAACCGTTGAGGTCGATATCCGGCCAAACCAGGTGACCAGAATGACAAATGCGCAAGCCGATAGCATCGCAGACGAGGAGCGTTTGGCCTGGGCC
>JBARBI010000037.1:0-2115 GCA_049792875.1 Candidatus Sulfotelmatobacter sp. | reverse complement strand
GAATGTCGTCCTTGCGAAACATGAACGAACCCAGCACCGCCCGGGCCTCTTCTTCGCGCATGAGCGGCGCACTGGCCGTCACCTCCTCCAGCACCGTCCGCTCAGGGTCGAGGGTGGCCGCACGATGTTGGCTGAAGTAACCCACTTTCGCATTGTGACCCAGATCGCGCTCCCCTTGTTGAAACTCCACCACGCCCGCAAGAATCTTCAGCAGCGTGGATTTGCCCGCGCCGTTCGGCCCAACCAGTACGGTCTGATCACCACGTTCGATCGCCAGGTCCATCCCCGCATAAACCCGGTTTGGCCCGTAAGCCATGTGGATCCCCTTTAAAGTGACCGCCCGCTGGCCGCCGCGCGGCGGTTGCGGAATCTGAAAGCGGAAGGGCTTCCGTGGGGCCAGGGGTTTCTCAATCGTTTCCATGCGCTCGATCTGCTTGAGTTTGCTCATGGCCTGCGAAGCCTTGGAGGTCACCGAGCGAAACCGATCCGCAAACTGCTGGAGTGCCGCAATTTCCTTCTGCTGATTGTTGTATGCGGCCAGTTGCTGTTCATAGCGCGCCGTCCGCTCCAGGAGGTAGTCGGAGTAATTCCCGGCATAGGCAATCAGCTTTTTCTCCGAGATTTCGTGAACTTGGCCCACGACCTCGTCCATGAACTGGCGGTCATGCGAAATCAGCAGTAACGCACCTGCATAATTCTTCAGGTAGTTCTGCAACCAGAGCAGCGAGGGCAAATCGAGGTGGTTCGTCGGTTCATCCAGCAGGAGCAAGTCCGGTTCGATCACCAGCAGCCGGGCCAGGCGCGCGCGCATGATCCAACCGCCGCTCATCTCCCGCGCCTTCCGGTTGAAATCCGCGTCGCGATAGCCGAGACCTCGCAGCATCTTCTTCGCCTTGGTCTCCACTTCCGGATCGTTGAGCTTGTCGTGCTTCGCATGCGCCTCCAAGTATTCCGGGCACGACACACTCCCCGCCTGCTCCAGTTCGTGCAGCCGCTTTTCCAAATCGGGCAATTCGTCCACCCGGCCGGTCGCCACATCCAAAACCGTTTCCTCCCCGAGCGCTTCACTCTCCTGCGGAAGATGGCCCACCAAGGTCCATTCGTCGCGCTCCACGATGCCTGCATCCGGCTCCCTTTGCTGGAGAATGATGGAGAACAGTGTGGTTTTGCCGGCGCCATTCGGTCCGACCAGCGCGACGTGGTCGCCGTAATTGACCTGCAAGGTGGCGTCCTCGAAGAGAGTCCGCCCGCCGAGGGTCACCTTAAGATCACGAATTATGAGCATGAAAAAGTGTATTCGCCAGCGACTAACCGCCACTACCCGGAGAGAAGTCTGATTTAACCCCGCAGATGCCGAATCATTGGTTTTGTCTATCGCGGCGAGTTGGAGACCATAGCCCGAAATCGCGTGGCGTCAATGGACCATCTGCGAACAGTGATAATGGCCGCACAAAACGGCGATTAACGGCATTTCGACCGCAACTGGTCGTGACTCGTGCCACCGCCCAGGTAACGCCCCTCCAGGGGATGGTGATGCTCCAGGGCGGTTTCGGCCTGAGTGAAAGGACCAGCCTCCGTCACGCCGACGTGAGAGCCGTACGTCAAGTGCAGGGTGAACTGAACGCGGTCTTCAGCAAGCCTCTTTGGCGTGAGGTCCGAAAAAGCCGGAGCGCAGCTGGGCCGGGAGCGTGAAAGTGACCATGAAGTACGGGGCCTGGATCAGCTTTCGCAACTCCCGCCGGACCCAGCGGTGCGCGCTCAGGGCGCCGCATTGCGGGCAGGCTTTGTGGTTGCAGGAATGGTAGGCGAAGTGGACATGGCGACACTCTTTGCAGGCAAAGGCCCGCCCGCCCACTGCCGGGGTGCGGCAGCGAGTGATCGCCCGGATGGCGCGATGCTGCTGAGGCGAGAGCGCCGGAGCTGTTGTGCGCAGCTCAGGGATAAAACGGCGCAGCGCTTCCAGCACGGTGGCCGGAGTGCCCACGAGCGTTGGCGAGCCTTAAAGGTGCTAGCGGGGCAAGCCGCTGCAGAGCTGGTCCATCAACTGCAAGGCATCCTTGGTGCTCTGGTAGGTCAGATGCAGATACACCATGGTGGAGTTGATCTGTTTATGAC
>JBARBI010000036.1:0-1619 GCA_049792875.1 Candidatus Sulfotelmatobacter sp. | reverse complement strand
CTGCGACGATGGTGCCACGACAACCGGAACAGGTGCTACATTCCTGAGTGGCTGCTAAAGGCTTGGGGCATTTCCGTCAATTCTGATTTGTAGTCGTCGCTCACGGCCCCTGAGTGCGGCGTCGAGGTGGTTCTAGTCTACTGAAAACAATGGTGAGGGCGGCAGGACTCGAACCCGCGACCCATGCCTTGAAAGGGTCGCCAACACAATTACAAACAACAACTTGCACGTCCAGCTTACTCCATGCGCGACACAACAAATCAATGAGATGCCAACCAGGCATCGGTCTGGCTGCCCGGAAGGTGCCCGGAAGCCGGCCTCTCGAACAATGTCACTTCGGTTTGCCGCATCCTTTGTAACGCGAAGGAATCATTTCGCCGAAAATGAAGCATCCGGCTTTTTCAGAGTGGAGTTGATAAATGTTTACTCATAGCCAAAGGTCGGTGGTTCGCCCGCCCGACGACTCGGGAGGCGAAACCTGTTGTGAACTGTCCACAAAATGAATGAGTTCTGCTCGCCGTGAGAGCGAGGGCAGTTCCTCTTCTGCTCCTCGCAAAATGGCGGTTGCGACTGCCACTTCGGAGACCGTTGTCACCAGGCAAGCTGGTCTCGTGGTCGGCGGCCCCTTTATTGTCAGTCGGATCTGACATCTCTGGTCAACAAGCTGCTGATGGCTTCATTTCCGAATTCGTAACAAATCAGAGTTCTCTTCTTCATCCCAAGAATTAGGCCTCACGATCGAGACGCGGAGTTTAAGAAATCCGAACGGCACCAATTACGAACCTAGGTAGCTTGTGTATGCGTCGCCTGACTGAAGATCGTTCTTTGAAACGGCACCCTCCATCTTCCCCCCTGGAATTGATTTGCTGACGCTGGAACTTCGGTTTTGGCGCGGCGCGGACTGAGAGATCGCCATGCGCACCAGCCCCGCTCTTGCTGCGATCGACAGTTCTCCCGACACCCGACCGCTGCAGGTCGATGAAGTGATTCGTAGGCTTGTCGAACTGCTGGACAAAGCGACTTCTGAAATGGGACTCGGACCGTGTACCACGACCTCTCCTTCCGAGGAAGTTCTGGTGGACCTGGAAGTGGATGGCGCCCGCTATCTGCTGGTCCGGATGCCACAGCCGAACGGCAAGCGGACTGAACTCAGTCCGCGAGAGCAGAAGATCGTGCGCATGGTAGCCAAGGGGCATCCGAACAAGGTGATCGCGGATGTGCTCAATATCAGTGCCTGGACGGTGTGCACGCACCTGCGGCGCATCTTCGCCAAATTGGGCGTGGGATCGCGCGCGGCGATGGTGGCTCGTTTGTTGGAGATGGGCGCCTGACGGCGGACCACCGCGTGATATCTCCGGTCCGATAACTGGTATGAGAGGCAGGGACACCCATGCCGAATGAACGGCGTCCAAACGAAGCGGAAATTCCATTACCCACGGTCTGCGCCGGTTACTTCTCAAAATGACCGAGAACCTTGCAACGCTTTATTCAGGGCTTTCCCAGGTCTTGGTAATTACGAGCTAGCGCAATTTCGCGTATTCCGCTTTCGCTTCCTTCAGTATGGGGATGTCGGGGTCGGCGTTTTTCCAGAGGGTGAGGAAGTCTTGATAGGCTGCCTT
>JBARBI010000035.1:0-4464 GCA_049792875.1 Candidatus Sulfotelmatobacter sp. | reverse complement strand
TGCTTGGCAATCTTCGGCATTGTAAATAAGGATCGCCTCTTTCGGTGCAGGCGCTCGTGATGATTCCCATTCTTGGTGCCAGACAATGGTTCCCGTTCCAGTAGCTGTGGAGGCAGACCACCGGAATCCAAGATGCTTGGCAATTTCCTTCAGACCATTGGAGTGGCAGGGATAATACACCTGGGCGTAGGTCACGGACAGCAGGTTAACCGCAGCTTCGATGGTTGCGGCTACCATAGAGCCTTTAGGCGGTTTTCCGTAACGTTCGCCCATTCGTCTTAGAAAAGTCGTCTCGTAGCTCCCGTAGTGGATTAGCACAGGCCTCTCGACAGTTTCGAGGATGCCAAGCAATTCCCGCCAAATCCTTCCCTCGTCCCTCACGCCGTCCGCCCACAGGCTGTGCTGGACGGCAGATGCACCATTGCCAATACGCACGCCAATGAGGTAGTAGAAATCGCGGTCCGGCAGGCCCTCGACATCCAGATAAACGGGTGTGCCTTCGATCTGCAGTTCAGGGCCACCGACGATGTGGATTTTATTCTCCCGAATCGCGAGCGCTTTCAGCGAGTGGTGATATTTCTCCTGTTTGTCGCGGAGTCGCTTCGGACGGCGGCGCGGCTGGAACGTGTAAGAGAGTTGGGTGACAGTGAAGATGCCCTTGCTGCGGAGTTTCTTGCGCTTTTTTCGCTCATGCCCGCCAGGAGACTGAGGTCGTCCTTCTCGGTAGCCTTCTGCCGGCATCGGCTCTGGAACTCGCACTCTGCGCAATGCCGGTTCAGGACAAGATCAGGCGGCGTCGGGTTGGATAGTAGGGCCGCGATCTTTTCCAGGCGCTTTCGCACTTCGACCGCCAAGGCCGAGGTTTTTACCTTCAGCGTGGCGTGGTCGTCGCCGTGAATAATCTGGCCGACGGTGATATCGCGTCCCAGCGCTTCCGAGAGCACGAGGGAGTCGAAGGCCAGCAGCAGCCGGTCGTCCTTAGTGAGCTTATTGGTGAAGACGAAACGGATGGGGATGAATTGGGTGGTTTTTCCCCGGACTGCGGATGGCACGCGCTCAACGGCATGGAGACAAGCAACGAGTGAGGGTAGCGCGGGCATCTTGCCTGCGGATAGCGGGGCCTCCAGCTGAGCCGGAGAACAGGGAACGATAAGGGAATTGTCTGGCGGCGGGACGCCCTCTGAACCAGCATGCCCGGACGCGTGTCCCACGAAGGGCATACAAAGTTTCACGCCCACCGCCAGACGCCACTCGGCGGTCTTCAGATTCTGCGCGACGGAAGCTACATCGCATTCGTTTGCGGGCACCTCTGCCATCAAGGACCTGGCGGCATCAGCGCGATAGGATTCGTTTTGCGATCTAGCCCACTCCGCATACGCATTGCCTGAAGTTGGCTCACCAGCAGCCCGCAGCCAGCACTTGGTGGAGCACTTAAGAAATGCCTCAAAAACATCAGCGGAAATTTTCATGGAGGAGACTTACTCATTGCGACGAACCGGCATCCGGAATTGGGCAAAACAAACCGGAGAACCGCTAGCCATTGCTCTTTCCTACGTGAAGCAAAGCGCGCTGCTCTCCTCGCAGCACAACATCTGAAGCGGTTGGTCTCGCAGTACGCATGCTATTACCACGAGGCGGACGCATATCGGGGTGGGGCTTGCGCCACCGCTACCACTGAGCGGATCACATCAGGGGCCCGTCCCCGTTGAGTTCGTTAATAGCGGGCCCACTTCGGAAGTGTTGGCTTGCTGCGAAAGTGCGGATGTCCGTTTCGCCTGAGCGGAGAAACCCCAAAAAATCCACGCCAGAATATTTGCAGGTCTGACAGACACTCAAGAGGATGAGGTATTCTTCAATTCCTTTCGGGGTCGAGAGACCTTCTATGGAACGGCGGAGCCGGGCGAAAGCTTTAATCGCATGCTCCGCGTTGTTGTTGTTCCAAGGAACCCCATCGTGGCTTAGAAAGGTGAATAGTTTCTCGCGATCCTTTTGCAAACGAGCCTCCCATTTCGACGCGGCCGCACTCAACTGTCCCACCTTTGAAACTCGCTTGTAAAAGCGGTCGACGTCAACCAGATGCTTCCGTAGGAACAAACTCTTGAGACCCCATCGGTCGATGGTCTTCACAATCCCCCCAAGGAGCTCGGCAAACGCCATCGCGATTCCCTTCATGCTTTCGTCGTATGGGTTGTCCAAGACGGCGTCATTGAGGTCACGCATCAAGTGGAGGAGGCACTTCTGCTGTGCGCATGGAATCGAGTCGTAGGCCGCGTAGAAATCGGATACCAAAACGCCCTTGAACCCATCCAAAGCGCATTGCACCAGGCTCCCTTCGCGCGTTTCCGCGTAGAAGTAGACCACCTCGCGGAACGTTGTAAACACCCAGACGTAAGCCGTCTCCCCGTGCAATTGTCGGTTCCGGAAATTCTGACCCCCTTAATTCCGGAAATTCTGGCACGCCTAAGAACCTCCAGAAGGGATAGAAAACTCCCTATGCTCCGGCTGTGCCGGAAGCGGAGGGAGGAGGATGTTGGCGATGCTAAAACGACACGAAGTCGAGATTTTGCTGAAGGCCGGCCATGCGAAGACCGAGGTAGCGCGCTTAAGCGGGGTATCGTTGCGCACGGTAAAGCGCATCGCGGAAGAGAGACCGGTGGAGCATGTCGATGATGCCAGGGAGCGTGTCAAACGACAGATTGGCCGGCCGAGCACGGTCACGAATTTCCGGAAAGAGGTGGTTGAGATCGTGCGGGAAACGCCGGATCTGGCGTCGCTGGAGATTCTGCGTCGAGTTAAGGAAAGCGGCTACCCAGGAGGTAAGACCGCGCTCTACGCGCTGGTAGCCTCGCTTCGCCCGAAGCGGGTGAAGCCGCTGGTGCGCTTCGAAGGTCTTCCCGGAGAGTTCAGTCAGCACGATTTTGGGCAAGTGGAAGTGGAGTTCTGCAATGGTGCCAGCCAGCGGATCCACTTCTTCGCTTCCCGGTTGAAGTACTCGCGCTGGGTACGGGTGAGTTTAGTGGCGGACGAGGCGGTGGAAAGTTTGGTGCGCACTTTGGCCGAGCATCTGGCCAGCTGGGGCGGACGTCCGCTGCTGTGTGTGTTTGATCGACCGAAGACGATTGCTCTGAAGTGGCACAAGAACGGGGAGGTGACGGAATGGAATCCGATCTTTGCATACGCCACGTTGGAGATGGGCGTGGGGGTGGAGTTGTGCTGGCCGTATCGAGCCCAGCAAAAAGGCAGCGTCGAGAACCTGGTTGGATTCGTAAAGTCTTCCTTCTTTAAAGTACGGCGGTTTCACGATGAGGAGGATCTTCGCCAGCAACTGCGCGATTGGCATCGCGAGGTGAACGAGGAACGTCCATGCCGGGCGACCGGAATCATTCCGGCCGTGCGACTGGCGGAAGAGGCACCGCGACTGCGTGCCTTGAAAGTACAACCGGAGCAGCTGGCTCTACGGATTCCGGTCTATGTCGGTCCCACGGGGACGGTGCTGCACGACGGTCATGCGTATTCCATGCCGCCGGAGGCGATCAGCATGCCGGCCACGATGTACTTGTATGCGCAACGAGTACGCATTGTGGCGGCACGGTATGAAGCGGAACATCCCCGAAAGTTTGGTGTTCAGGAGAGCTCGTCGTTGCCGGAGCACCGAGCGGCGATGGTGGCGGCGGTCTCGGGGAAACGGGGCAAGCGCTATCTGAAACGGCAGCAGTTGTTGGAGCTGGGAGAGCCGGCGATTCGTTATCTCACTGAGATCGTGCACCGCCGACCACGGCAGTGGTACGAGGATGTGGATCGGCTGCACCAGATTCTGCAGAGCCATGGTCCGGAAGTTCTGCGGCGGGCCATGGAAGAAGGACTGAAGCAGCAGATTTATGGTGCGTTTTATGTCGAGAGATCACTCCAACCAGGGTTGAGCTTTCCGCAGGGGGTGCAATGAGGACGAACAAAACGGGGGATAGTAGAGGTCGACCGAGGTGGAGATCGTCGTTTGTAGGGGATCCTGGCGCGACATTTTCTGGTGGAAAACGGGACACGGACAGAAAACCAGAAGACGACCCTGGCTCCGAAGAAAACTGGGTGAGGTCTTTTTATTTTGGCATTTCCTCCCTAGCGGAGCCAGTCGCAGCGGCCCGCAGCGGTCAAGGGCGCGCCGCTGTTCAGGCGCGGCGGAGCGCACCCTTGACGGCGAGGACCGCTGCGAAAGCATCGGCGCGGGAGGAAAAGACCGGGTTCTCAAGGATGCAAGACAGTAAGACGGAGGAACAAGGATGAGCAAGAATACGAGTCTTCACAAGCTCGGGTTGAACTCGACGATGCCGCAGCTCTCGGAGGGGCAACTGGAGTCTCTGTTCCGACGGTTGAACCTGGCACATACCCGTCGTATCTACCAAGACGTGGCCGATCGAGCCGAGAAAGAAAGCTGGAGCTATCGTGATTTTCTTGCTCTTCTGCTGGCCG
>JBARBI010000034.1:0-5376 GCA_049792875.1 Candidatus Sulfotelmatobacter sp. | reverse complement strand
GAGGCAAGGTTAGATGTCACACGATGGGAGCGCAGGGCTGCGGATTTCTATTCCCTCGCCAGTCAACACCGTTTCGCACGGCGGCACGGGGAAACCTACCCCTGGTTCATTCTTCTCCGTGGCTCCGTGCCTCCGTGGTGAAAACTGGGTGTGGCACACTAGCCTTATGCACCGGCTTCAGCTTGGCGACTTCGAACTGAGCGTGTTTTCTGACGGGACTTACCCGCTGGACGGCGGAGCATTTTTTGGGGTCGTGCCCAAAGTGATGTGGTCGCGCAAGGTCGATGCCGACGAGCGCAACTACGTCACTGCCGGGCTCAACTCGCTGCTGATTCGCACCGGCAGCCAGACCGTGCTGGTCGAGACCGGGATGGGCAACAAACTCTCCGAGCGCATGGTGAAGTTCTACGGCCAACCCGCCATGTTGCTCGACAATCTCTCGGCGGGCGGCGTCGCGCCCGAGGATATCGACATCGTCATCAACTCGCACCTGCACTTCGATCATTGCGGATGGAACACGGTGCGCGACAAGAATGGCAAGGTTGTTCCGACGTTTCCGCGCGCGAAATATTATGCGCCAGAAGGAGAGTGGCAGTATGCGCGCCATCCCAGCGAGCGCGACTCCATCAGCTATATCCCGGACAATTACGACCCGCTGGTAAAAAGTGGGCAGATGACGTTGCTGAAGGGCGGCGAGGAAATTGTCCCGGGCATTTCGGTGCAGACCTTCCCCGGGCACACGGCGCACATGCAGGCCATCGTGATTCAGAGTCCCAGCCCAAGCCCCCACATCTCGCAGAAGACGCGAGATGTGGGGCACCCAAAGATTGCATGCTACATCTCCGATCTGATCCCCACGACGGCGCACATCGACATCACCTGGGGGATGGCTTTTGACCTATATCCGCTTCAGACGATTGAGAGCAGGAAGCAGTATTACGCGCGGGCGCTAGCAGAGAAGTGGCTGACCGTCTTCACGCACGATCCGAAGACGCCGTGGGCCTATGTGGAGAGGGATGAGTCAGGGAAGATGGTGGCGAAGCCCGCCTCAGTGGAATGCCCGTAAATCGTGGCCGTGGAGGCAGTCTCCCGCAAGAGTCCATGGGGGGACAGCCGCCCTCGGCTGTCCGTCGGGCCGAAGGCCCGATGCCTGTCCATCGAACGGGCGGCCGACTGCAAAACCAACTGTTGATCAATCGGTCACCAGCAATCTGGCTTCGAAGAATTCTTCTACGCGCGACAAGATCTCGACCGCACTTTTTGATTCGTAGATGGCTTTCCGCAGTCCGGCTCCGCCGGGGACACCGTGGGTGAACCAGCTTGCGAATTGCTTCATCTTGCCGACGGCGTCGGGGAGCTCTTCTTCGATCAGCATCTGGAAGTAGGTGCGGATCATCTGGTAGCGATCGGCTTCCGAGGGCTGGTCATATAGCCGCTCCACGTAGCCCCGGACGCATTCGTCCGGGGCGGCCGAAGGCCGTGCGTGGTGTTGACCGTTGAATTCAGTGCCAGCTTCGAAATCAGTCGAGCTTTGCTCGACCGGGCGGACGAATGCGTCCGCCCCTAGGTGGGTCTTGCTCAACCCTGCGCAATACTGCTCGATCTGGCGGAAGATCCACGGGTTCGACGGCGCGGAGCGGCCGATCATGACGGCGTCGCAGCCGGTTTGTGTAACCATGGCGCAGGCGTCTTCGGGACTGCGGATGTCGCCGTTGCCGATCACGGGAATCTTCACCGCGTCTTTGATGGCCGCGATCCACTCCCAGCGCGCCTGCCCGCTGTAGCCCATCTCGCGGGTGCGGGCGTGCAACGCTACCGCCGCGAGGCCGCAGGATTCTGCCATGCCCGCCAGTTCGACGCAGACGATTTCTTCGTCGTTCCATCCAGCGCGGAATTTTACGGTGAAGGGAATAGTCACGGCGGCGCGCACCGCGTCAAAGATCTTGCCGATGGCCGGGAGATCGCGCAGCAGGCCAGAGCCTCCGTTGCACTTGACGACTTTCTTGGCGGGGCAGCCTAGATTCAAATCCACCAGGTCGAAACCCAGGCCCTCGACCATGCGGGCGGCTTCGGCCATCACGTTGGGATCGCTGCCGAAAAGCTGCGCGGAGATGGGGTGCTCGTCTTCGTAGAAGTGGAGATAACGCTTGGCCTTCTGGTCTTTTTTGCGGAGCACGCCGTCGGCCGAGGTGAACTCGGTCATGATGAGGCCGCATCCGCCCAGGTTGCGGATGAAGCGGCGGAAGACGGTGTCGGTGACGCCGGCCATGGGCGCGAGGACTGTTGCGGGGGAGACGGCGACGGTGCCGATGGTCAGGCTCGCGGGAACGAGACGCAGCGGAACGGCTTCGCGGACAAGACTGTCCGCGCCATTGCCATTGCCCGAATTGTCCCAGAACTTCCTCACTGTCTTATTCTACCTGTCGTCCCAAAGCAAAGCCCCCGCCAGGGCGAGGGCTGGATTTCCGGTTTTATCTTTGCCAATCCGCGTAGATCCGCGGCTGAAGGGGTTAGCTCTTCGCCGGGACTGCGGGAGTCTCTTTCTTGGCGTATTTGCGGCGGAAGCGCTCGACGCGGCCGGCGGTGTCCATCAGCTTCTGTTTGCCGGTGAAGAAGGGGTGGCAGTTCGAGCAAATTTCAACGCCGATATCGCCCTTATGGGTCGAGCGGGTCATAAATGTATTGCCGCACGCGCAATGCACGCGGACTTCGTTGTATGCGGGATGAATGGCTGCTTTCATTGCTGTCCTAACCTCGATTCGAATCATTAGATTCTACCGGATATCCACAGGATTCGGCAATGCTGGAGCATCCTGCTAAGCCCAGTCGGCTCAAGGGCTAACGTCGAGATCAAAAACGCGTCGAGCTGCGCTCGACCGGACAGCCGGGGGCGGCTGTCCCCCACAGGAAAAGCTTCCAAGCGGCGGGGCGCTGCTACCAGGAAACGAATCCACCGAGCTGACGGCGTTCTTCAGAACCGAAACAAATAGCTCACTTTCACGAAGAACTGGCGGCTGTCGTTGATGTAACCCTTGGCAGTGTTGGTGACGTAGCCGGGCGACGCGGGCGTCTGCGGGACGACATCCAGATTCTGCAGATCGCTGTTGTAGCCAATATAGATCGCCGTACCGGGATGCACCAGGTAGGTGATGAGGAAGTCAGTGTTGAACTCCTTCTGGGTCGGTACGGAAGTGTACCCAGATCCCACTCCCGGCGTGCCGGCCAGCAGCGCGTTGTATTGCAGAATCAACCGCATTGAGAGTTTAGACGTGAACTGCCAGTTCCATTGGCTGCGCAGGATGTGATCGTTGAAGATGCCCCGGCCCGCGCCGGGATACTGAGCCTGTTCGAACCCATAAGTGCTGTTGTTGGTGCGCAGCCGTTCGAACAAATAGCTGTTGTCAATCTTCAGCGGCTTCACTGGCCGGAAGCTCAAGGTCGCCTGGGCGTTATCCTCACGCGCCAGGAAGGGCTGGTTGTAGGGCGTGGGAAGGGCCGGGGATACGCCCGGCAACGCGACAAAATTCACGCCCTGTCCCCAGTAGTAGCTCGCGGCGAGGGTCACCTTCTTGAAATAGCCGGTTTGAACGGCTGCTCCGCTGGTGTGCTCGTGATAGTCCAGATTGCCCAGGGTCGTGGGCGGACAGTACAAAGGAAATCCGTAGAAACAGAAATCGCGCGGACGCAGCCGCTCGTGCTGTTCCTCATACGGACGCAGAATGATGAGCGTCTGACCCCTTCCCTGAATCGCAAGATAGGGAAGGTAGTCGGTGTCAAGGCGCAAGCCGGTGTGGTCGAAGTCGTAGCGAACCGAGATGGATGGACCCCAATCCACGACCCAGCCGTGCATAGGACGAAAGCGGTAGTCCGCCACCTGCGTGGTCTCGCGAATGTCCACGCGATTGATGAATCCCGGAATTGAAACCACGCCGGGGCTGATGTCGTTATAGATTCCGTCGTAGGTAAAGTGCAGGCCATCGCGACGCACTTCGAGCCTCTCGGCGGGGCCCGCATAGTAATTGTTGTTTCCCTGATTGCCAGAGCTGAAAGGGTAGAGGTTGGCCTCGCAGTTGAGGTCCAGGTTACTCGAAGTGACAACGGCCTGACCGTCGAGCGTCCAGTTGGAGTTGAATTTCAGGTGTGTGTCCGCGCCACCGATGCGGTTGAATTCGCCCGTGGCGGGGCATTCCCAGTCGGTGTAGAGAGCTCCCACGCTGGACTGGCGGAAGATGTCACGGCTCACGCGCGCCACGTTGAAATACGCGCGAATGCCGGAGTACGGGCTATAGCCGGGGACGGCCAGGCCGGGACTGCGATCGTCGGCGGACATCAGGCCGACGGAATAGGGGCCATCTTTGCCAGTGAGGCGGATTCCAGCCGAGGGATCGCCGATGCTGCGCGTGAAAAACAGGTCCAGGGGCGTGCGCAAGAAGTCCTCGTTCTCCAAGAAGAACGGGCGCTTCTCGGGGAAGTACACGGCATAGCGCTGGTTGACCGTGATCTGCGGGTCCTCGGATTCGACCTGGCTGTAATCAGGGTTCATCGTCAGGTCGAGGACGAAGTGGTCGTGGATGACAAACTTTGCGTCCATGCCGATCTGGCCCTGGGCCACGGCATGCTGGAAGTAGGGATTGGTTGGGTCGCGGGTGTCGAGCGCGCGGAATCCGCGCATCAAGCCATAAGGGATGAGCTCGATGCTGTGGTCGGGAGAGATTCCCTCGAGCCCATACACGGTCGCGGCCTGGCCCAGGCGGCCTTCGATCTTGTAGGAAACGTGCGGCCAGAAGGAATCTTCGCTTTTGCGGGTGATGCCCCGATAAAGAATGATCCCCCACTGCTGCTGTTTGGTGTTGGGAAAGCGCAGGCTCTTGAAGGGAATCGCCATCCAGACGACGAAGCCGCGGTCGGTCACCTTGCCGCGCGAGTCCCACACCGTGTCGAACGAGGTATCGAAGTGCCCGCTGGTCTGTTCCTCGCGCGAAGCCTCGGTCCAGATCGCATCCCATTGCACACCGAGCGGCGTGGTCTGAAAGGCGTAGGCGCGGCGGCGGTCGTGGAACGTGTCGAGAATGATCTCGACCTGGTCATCGTCGAAGATGTCCTCGCGGCGCGACATGCGGGCGCGCACCTGCCGGGGATCGTCGAAGCACACGAACACCACGTACAGATTCTTCTGGTCATAGCCAAGGTAGGCGTCGGTCGGCTCGGAAACATTTTCTCCGTCGTGCGGATTGCGCTGGGTGAAGCCGGTGACCTTGGCCATTTGCAGGGCAATTTCTCCCTCCGGTTGCATGCCGAGGAAGTCTTCTAGCACGGGCGGCCGAGATAACCGCGGGATCGTCAGAGCAGGCGGACCCAGTTCGGGCGGCTCCTGGT
>JBARBI010000033.1:0-2139 GCA_049792875.1 Candidatus Sulfotelmatobacter sp. | reverse complement strand
GGTAAGCTCCGGCTCGGGTAGTTTGCCAAGTGAATGATAGAGCGCGAGTTCCAGGATGCGGAAGGTGCGAAAGCCATAGGATCTTCTCATGGTGACTTTGGCTTTGTTGTTGAGCCCTTCGATAACGCCGCTAGAGAACTGCTTCTTGGCCTTGAAGTAGTTCAGCAGCAGTTCGCGGTGAGCCCTCAGCATTCGGGCGATTTTCTTCATGGGCTCGATCCGGGAGCACATCGTTTGATGGCACCAGAAGTCCAGGAACATTCCGGCCCAGGTGGGCGAGTTGTATTCCCAGAACTGCTGAAAGTCTTCTTTTAAGAGGTAGGCGCGGACGGTCTGCAGGTTGTAGCGCAGCAGCTCTCGCAGCCGGAGATTCTGCTGCGAGGTGAGATTCTCTTTGCGCTTCAGAACGCACCAGCGAGATTTCTTCAACAGCGGCTCATGACCTTCCCGGGCCATCTTGCGGGACTCGGCGGCGCGGACTTCATCCAACGCCTTATTCATCTTGGCGACGATGTGGAAGCGGTCGAGAATATGCAGCGCCTGGGAACATTTCTGGCGGATCACATCCAGGTAGGGTTGCCACATGTCAGAGCAGACGAACTCGATCTGCGCCGCCAGTTGCTCTCCGATGAGGGTGAAGAAACCCTGGAAGGATTCGAGGGTGCGTTCCTTGCCGACCCAGAGCAAGCGGGTGAGCCCCTGGTCGATCTGGTAAACCAGGGTCAGGTACTTGTGGCCTTTGGCGTACTGGATTTCGTCTACACCGATGGCGCGGATCGACTGCAGGGTGCGATGCTCCAGGCCCCAGCCGACCACATACTCGACGGCGTCGCACACCTTGTCCCAGGAAGTATGAAAGGCCTCGGCGGTTTCCTTCCAGGAGAGCTTACGCGCCCAGCGGGCCAGAAACAGCATATAGGCTCGGGTCAACTGGTGCTTGCCATCGCACCAGGGAACCTCCTCAACGATCACACCACAGTTCCGGCACTCGACACGCCGCATGCGGTACAGCAGGAATACCAGAAAGCCCCACAGCGGGATGAATTCGAAGCGCCGCTGCGGAAGATGATCGTAACCTGGTGCCGGCTGGTGACACCCCGAACAGATCGCCGCCGAGCCCGCCCGCGGTCGGACGTCCACTTCGATGCTTTGCTTGTCGGCTGCGAAGCGGGCGTGTTGGTAGACGAACCGGCGATGGTGATGGCAGTGATTTAGAATTGCGATCAATTCCATGGTGCGGACGATTTTCAAGGCGAAGACTTTGCAAGTAAACCGTGCTGCTGCAGCGTCGTCCTCTGCCGATGCTTCCGCCTACTGCCGCGATCTGGACAACTGGCCACACTCCTGGATGGGTCTGGAAAAAGACCTGCCGTCAGGAGAAGCCCTGGTGTTTTGCTTCCGGCCCTTCATTGAGCATCTGGCCGCATCGAGTCTTTCTCCGAAAACCATTCGCCGGCACGTGGACAATCTCTGGCTGCCGGGTGCTGCTGGGGGGAGAAATCATCCGCGACCTGAACTACAACCCTGCTTTGAGGAAGGTCGCTGCCCAGAAGCTTCTTCGTGATGTGGTAGGAGCCGACGGCGGCCCACTGATCTACAACGGCTCGGAAGACGAGCAACTCTCCCTCGATTCGACCTGCCGCAAACTCCACCGCTTCCTCAATCAACCCCAGCGCTAAGCCGCAAATCACCCACGAATCCCTCGGACGAGGCTTTTTTATCAATAAACCTTACTCCGGTTCAGGTTTTTCTCCGCTTGAGGCGGGAGCTGGGCATCTCCTGGCGAAACTGTAGGCACCTTACCCTCAGGAAATCGACGCCCAGCCTCAGTTCCTTGTCAGGGACATTGCACCTGACAGCGAAGGTTGCGTATCGCATCGCGAATGGAGAGAAGATCAGAAACTAAACTGACAATCACAAATAGCCGAGGCCAACCATTCACTTGGTTGGCCTCTTTGTTGAGTTGGGTTTCGTTTCACTTGGCGATGCGCCTGTCGGCCCGACGGCAGGCAGCCCAGATCTGCAAAAAACAGGGACCTCAAGGCAACAGGAACGAGATCCCCGGAGTTGTGCGTCCGACGTAGCCTTGCCGGCTACTGACCGCCAATTACGATGGCTTCAGCCTGTGCCGCCTTGCAC
>JBARBI010000032.1:0-31898 GCA_049792875.1 Candidatus Sulfotelmatobacter sp. | reverse complement strand
CGCGCCTGGCCATCATCGTACGCGTTGCGCGCCTGGGTCAGAGTATTTTGTGCGTCGACCACCTCCAGCACGGTGGATTCTCCTGCCTGGTAGCGCAAGGTGGTGAGCCGCATGCTCTCACCTGCCAGTTCGGCGGAACTGGCCAGTGACTCCATCTCCGAGCGGGAGGTTTCGGCTTCACTGTAGAACTGGCGCAGGTGGCTGAGGAGTTGCCGTTGCGCGTAGGTTAACTCTACGTGAGCCTGGTCGCGGCGCAACTCGGCCTGCTTCAGTTTGCTTCGATCCGAACCCCAACTAAAGATCGGAATCTGCAGAGTGGCCACGGCGGAATACCCAATGTTTCGCACTCCGTCCGTCCAGACCGCGAATTGATTGGAATCGATGCCATAAAAATAGTCGACACTCAACGCAGGCAAGAGTCCTCCCCAGGCCGCCGCAACCTCGTGAGTAGCAACTTCGAAGGCGGCCAAAGCCGCGCGCAGTTCGGGATTGTTCTTCTTGCCTGCCGCTTCTACTTCGGCAAGCGAGGGCAGGGGTTCCGGAGTCTGCAAGTCATCGACGACGGCGAAGTCTTGATTGAAGTCTGGATACAGCAGCACGGCCAGATCGAGGCGGCTGCGTTCCATGTCCATCTGGGCTTCCTGCAGGTCGCGCTGTTGTTGCTGGGCCTGAATGCGCGCCTTGACTACGTCGGCGTGTGCGACCTCGCCTCCGTTCTCCAGTTTCTGGCTGATGTCGAGAAAGCGTGCTGCCTCGGCGGCTGCGCGCTCGGCCGTCGCGTACTTGCGCTGGGCCACGACCAGTGCGTAGTAAGACTGGGTCACGGTGACCACGAGGCCCCGCGTGGCGATTTCAGCCTTGGCCCGTGCCTCGGCCAGGGCGGCGGTGGAACGGCGGTAATCCGACACGTTGGTGAGAGATAGTGCCTGGTGTATATCGGCCTGGCTGATGTACTCGTGCACGCCATTGTTGGCGATGAACTTGGACGCGGCCACCGCCGGTACGCCAGTGCCTTGGGTGTAGATGAAGGAATTGTTGAAGTTTACGTTGGGGAGCAGTCCCGCGCGAGCCTGCACTCGATCTTCGCGGGCCAGAGCGAGATCGGTGACCGAGGAGCGGTATTGGGGATCATTGAGGCGAGCCCGCTGCAAGGCATCCTGCAGCGTGATCGTGACGGGAGCGCCGTTCGTGGGCGCGGAGCTCACGTCCTGGTTCTGCGGGGATGACGTTACCTGTGCAAAACTGGGGGTCCCCATGACCAGCAGAGCCAAAATGAAAAAGCCATAGGTCCGGCATAGTCCGAATTGGGAGGGCGATGCGTCGACCCCGACAAAAGTGTTCTGACGTGTCTTCAAGGGATCACCTCGGAAGGAAGCTGCCGGTGAAAGTCCATCGTTACAAAGGGAATCGTCCAAGCCCCGAATCGGGACCCGAAACCGAGGCGCGGCGGAACTGAAAAAGTGCCGGCAGGTGGCGGCGCACCGCGTCTGGTGTGAAATCTTGAGCATAAGTCACGTGGTTGTACCGATTTGGAACTCGGCTAGCCTACCACGTACTGCCTGAAAGCCACCTGAAAACGGGGTTTGTCGCAAACAGTATTACACCCCAAAGTGCTTAGCTCGTGGGATGAGAGGGTGCGAAGAATTGGCGAAGAGCGTGCTGCTTTTTCTGACCCGTGTGACGAACAGGCAGAAGGCACACTTACGGAACGCCTTTGACAAGCCCGGCTTCGCGAGCTGGCCGGAACTCGCCATGTATGAGGCCCGCCACAGCGGAAAGGACTGGTCGCCGCAGTCCGTGCGTCCCGGCATACCGTACAACCAAACTGTCGGTTCTGACCCGGTCAACATCGCCCGGTCAACATCGCAGGTATGGGAATGGGACCGATCGGCCATCCTTGGGCTCATCCTTCGTGATTCTCTAACAGGGAGGGGTGACGCGCGGCCTCTGCCGTTTCAAGTTCTGAACTGCCCAAGTCCAAAGTCTGCAAAACCTTTCACGGTCCGCAGCGCCCAGAGAACCCCAGAAATCGCTAACTCTTTGCTCGGCAACATATTGTGACGGTTTGTGACGGTGACGACGGCGGCATCTGAATTGCACTAGCGGAGGTGATCTGTGCAACAGCGGGCTCAACAGCAGCCACGAGCCGGCTTCGCAACCCCAGGGCGAAAGCTGCGATGGCCTACAAAGAGATTTTCTGGATGGCATGCGACTCCACCGAACAACTGCGGGCGGAGTATGGTCCTTTTCATACCCGGGCCGAGGCCGAAATGGAAGCCAAGAAACTGGGTTTCGGATACCTCTTGCGTTACGAGCATCTTCTCGGCGAGGACGAAGAGGTTCAGGAAGTCCGATGCATCTTTGTAGAACTTCCCGGGGCCATTCCGGTTGGGGTCGAGGCCATCCCGATTACGCTTCACACCCGTTGCGCCACTTGCGGCGAATCCGCGGCCCACGAGAAGGGCTGGCAGGCTGAGGTGTGGGCCGATATCCACGAGTTTGAGCATTCCCGACACCGCGTGCGGCTTTTCGAGCATGCGCGCGGTAGGGGTCTGAAGGAAATCGGCGACTGGCGCGGTTAGTCTTTCGAAGGTCAATTTTTGCTCGAAAGCTCACTGGCCGCCGCCCGGTCGACCAGCCAAATCAGTTTCCCATCGCGAGGCCGCACCAGCTTTGCGGGATACTGCTCTCCCGGAGCCTCGTCTTCGAGTACGCATTTCAGCACGGATGCTTTGTCCGTGCCGCTGACCAAAAACGCCACGCAAGCGGCCGCATTCAGCACCGGAAGCGTGAGACTGAGGCGACTGGTCTTCAATTTCTCAACCCAGTTCGCCACCACCAGACGCGACTTTTCCTGCAACGCGGCCGTGCCCGGAAAAAGCGAAGCGGTATGCCCATCCGGCCCCATGCCGAGAAGGATCAGATCGAAGCGGGGAACCTGCCCGGGTTCCAGCCCAAAGAATTTACGGAGAGTCTGTTCGTAGGCCTCGGCGGCGGCTGCGGCGTCGGGATTCTCCGCCGGAATCCGGAACACATTTCCCGCAGGCACCGGAATCTTCGACAGCATGGTCTCTTCGGCCATGCGGTAGTTGCTGTCGGGATCACTCGGAGGCACGTGCCGCTCATCGCCCCAGAAGAAAAACATGCGATCCCAGGGCAAAGTCGTCCGCGCATTCGTGGCCAGTAAGTTGAAGAGGCTCTTCGGAGTCGATCCGCCCGACAGCACGATGGTGAAGCGCCCGCACCGCGCCACAGCTTCGGTTGAAGCACGTACAACCTCTTCGGCCGCCGCCGCGAACAATTCTTGCGGGGTCGTCAGGATTCGAAGGTTCACGGATGGGCTCACGGGTTTTCGCTCACGTCTTGCCTACCGCTGGTTGCCCCCGACGGCCGCACAGCGCGCGGCTCCGAGCAGTCCAGCTTTCTCGTTGGTGACAACTTGCACCGGAATCGATTCAACCAAGGACCGCATGCGGCCCTTATCGAGGAAACTCTCCATGAACACGGGGCCGGTCAACTTGGCAAGAATCTTAGGAGAGATGCCGCCCGCCAGGAACAGGCCCCCGGTGGCCATCACCTTAAGGGCCAGATTGGAGGCCTCCGCGCCGTAGACGGCGATCCACAAGTCGAGCGCTTTCACGGCCAGAGGAGGAGTTCCATCGAGCGCCGCCCGTGAAATCACGGCGGCGGGGTCACCTTGCTTAAGGGCGACCGCGAACTCTGCGGATTCTTTCCCGCATCCGCTGTCGCGCAGAAATTCGTAAACCTTCACCAGGCCAGGGCCGGAAAGGATGCGCTCGTAGCTGACATGGCCAAAGCGAGCCGCGAGGAACCGCACCAGTTCGATCTGCAGATCTCCCTGCGGCCCGAAGTCGGTGTGTCCGCCCTCGCATGCGAAAACGTGGTGGCGGCGTCCGTCCCAGAACAGACCCGCTTCTCCTAATCCCGTTCCCGGCGCGATCACTGCCTGGTTGCCCACCGCAGGGCCGCTGACACAGTTCAGGGGAACTAGGTCCCCATGGGCGAGCGCGCCGATGCCCCACGCGCTGGCCTCGAGGTCGTTGATCAGCAGCGTGGCCGGTAGGTGA
The DNA here is from genome assembly GCA_049792875.1 of Candidatus Sulfotelmatobacter sp. Classification (GTDB taxonomy): domain Bacteria; phylum Acidobacteriota; class Terriglobia; order Terriglobales; family Acidobacteriaceae; genus Sulfotelmatobacter. Next base: position 27,810 of record JBARBI010000032.1, on the reverse strand, counting down.
ATCTGTTTCGCAAGCCGCGATTGCTCGATCACCCAAGGCAGGTTCGAAGTCTCTACCCTCCCGTTGCGCACCGGACCTGCGACCCCGAAGCACGCCGCCTCGGGACGGGTGCCGGAATCGTCCACAAACTGGCTTACAATTTCGCCGAGTTCGCTGTGTTCGCGGCTGGGAAAAGTGCGCTCGGACACCAAGAGCAGGTGCCCATTCTGGGGTTGAAAATAAGCCAGCCGAGCATTGGTGCCGCCAATATCGCCGGCCAGAATCATTTCTCGAAGTTCCTCCAGCGGCGGCCGTCGCGTTCCAGGAGTTCGTCGGCCTCCTTCGGTCCCCAGGTGCCGGATGCATAGTTGGGGAAATTACGGGGCGGGAGCGCCTTCCAGAGATCGAGCACCGGATTGACCACCGACCAGCCTGCTTCAACCATGTCGGCGCGCTGAAACAGCGTCTGATCACCGATCATGCAGTCATGCAGCAGGCGCTCGTAGCCAGTGCTGGGCTGCTTGCCGAAATATTCCTGATATTCGAAATTCATGTCCACCGTGCCCAGGCGCATGACTGGCCCGGGAACCTTGGCCGCGAATTGCAGCGAGATTCCTTCCTCGGGTTGAATGTGCAACACCAGTTGGTTCGGCATCAGGTGTTCGACGGGAGTGTCGCGGAAAAGCACGAACGGTGCCCGCCGAAACTGTATCACGATATGGGTGTTGCGCACCGGCATGCGCTTTCCAGTGCGCAGGTAGAACGGCACATCCGCCCAGCGCCAGTTGTCGATCAGCAGCTTCATCGCGACGAAGGTCTCGGTGCGGGAATCGGGTGGAACATCGGGCTCGGCGCGATAGGAGGTGACGCGCTTGCCGTCTTCGGTACCGTCGCCGTACTGGCCGCGCACGCTACGGCTCAGCACCTCCTCATCGCTCATGGGCTGAATGGCGTGGAGAATCTTCGCTTGTTCATCGCGTACCGCGTTGGCGTCGAACGAGATGGGCGGCTCCATTGCGGTCAGGCTGATGAGTTGCATGATGTGGTTGGGCACCATATCCCGCAGTGAGCCCGCGTGATCGAAATAACTTCCACGCCCCTCCACGCCAACCGTCTCCGCCACCGAGATCTGCACATGGTCGATGTAGCGGCGGTTCCAGACCGGCTCAAAAATTCCGTTGGCGAACCGAAACGCCATGATGTTCTGCACCGTCTCTTTGCCGAGATAGTGGTCGATCCGGTAGATCTGCTTTTCGTCGGCTTCTTTGAGCAGTTGCTGGTTCAACGCCTTGGCCGACTCCAGATCGTGCCCGAAAGGCTTCTCGATGACTACCCTTCGCCAGTGGCCGTTGACTTGTTCCATTAATCCGGCGGCAGAAAGTTTCTGCACAATCGGGCCAAAGAAGCTGGGCGCGGTCGCCAGGTAATAGAAAAAATTCTGGTGAGCCGAGTGCTCCTGATCCACCTTGGCTAGAAAATCTTTGAGTTGCGGATACAGTTTGTCGTCGCCGAAATCTCCGCCAAGGTAGTAGAAGCGGCGCATGAACCACTCCCAGAGATCGTCCTCCACGCATTCCCCGCAATATGCTTTGACATCGTCGTGGACTCTCTTGCGGAATTCATCGTTTGACAACTGGGTGCGCGCTACGCCCACCACGGCGAACTCGCGGGAAAGCAATCCGGCCCGCGCCAGGTTGTAGAGCGCTGGGATCAGCATGCGTCCCGTCAGATCGCCGGCTGCTCCGAAAATCACCATCACGCAGGGATCCCCCTGCTTGCCGATGCGTGGCGGCGCCGCCGCAAGTTGTTCCGCTAATTCAGCCATGAATAAACCCTCTGAGTCCTCTCAAGAAAATGGAGCCGCACCTACGCGGACTTCTTCGTCCGGCTGGCGCCCGTTTCCACGTGCCCGCCGAATTTCTGCCGCATGGCGGAAAGCATCTTCTCCGCGAAAGTGTGCTGCTGTCGGGAACGGAAGCGCACATAGAGGGCCGCGGTCAACACATCCGCCGGCACCGCCTCTTCGACTGCTGCCTGAATCGTCCAGCGGCCTTCGCCCGAATCTTGCACGAATCCTTCGTATTCCGAGAGCGTCGGATTTTCGGTCAGAGCCATCGCCGTCAGGTCGAGCAGCCAGGAACTGACCACGCTGCCGCGCCGCCATACCTCCGCAATGTCCGGCAGGTTCAGGTCGTAGCGCATGTCCTCGGGCAACTCTTTGCTGGTGGCATTCTTGAAGATGTCAAAGCCTTCCGCATACGCCTGCATGATCCCGTACTCGATGCCGTTGTGTACCATCTTCACGAAGTGCCCGGAACCCGACGGACCGCAGTGGATGTAGCCCTCTTCCGCGCTGCCGCCGAGTTTTTCTCGACCCGGCGTTCGAGCAATGTCGCCTTTGCCCGGTGCCAGCGTTTTGAAGATGGGATCAAGGCGCTCGACCGCTTCTTTCGGACCGCCAATCATCATGCAGTAACCGCGTTCTAATCCCCACACGCCGCCACTGGTGCCCACATCGATGTAGTGAATGCCCTTGCTCTTCAATTCGTTTGCCCGGCGCACGTCATCTTTGAAGTAAGAATTGCCGCCGTCGATGATGGCGTCACCCGCCTGCATGTGCTGTGCGAGTTTCTGCACCGTAGCCTCTGTCGGACCACCGGCCGGAACCATGATCCAGGCGGCACGCGGAGGCGTCAGTTTGGCAATCAGATCCTCGAGTGACGTGGAGCCAGTCGCTCCCTCGCCCCCCAATTGCTTGACCGCGTCAGGGCTAAGATCGGAAACTACGAGTTGATGTCCGCCCCGCATCAGGCGCCGCGTCATGTTCGCGCCCATGCGGCCCAGACCCACCATTCCCATTTGCATGCGTTACTCCTCAGTAGCGCCGGCGGCCTGTCCCGCGAAGTCGAGGGACCCGGCCGAGTGTTGCGAGGGCGTGTAGCCCTCGCGCCCATTCCTCACAAACCCTTAGAGAGCTTTCTGAACCGCTGCCTGCAACGTCGCCAGTCCTGCCTTGAGATTGCTCCCAAGATGCACTCGCAGCGCGCGTCGCCCTCGGTCCGCCAACACCTGGAAATCTCCGCGAGCCTGCGCCGCCTTGACCACTCCGAATGTGTATTTCTGTCCCGGCACTGGCAGTTCCACGGGATCGTCGCAAGTCACCTGCAGAAACACTCCCGTGTTCGGTCCGCCCTTGTAGGCCTGCCCCGTCGAGTGCAGGAATCGCGGACCGAAGCCCAAACAGGTGGCCACGCGCTTCTTGTCGCGCACCAAATGCCGCAAAGCCTCGAGACTGTTCTCGTGCTCGCCGTTCATCTGGATGTAGCCGAGCACCGCGAAGTAATCGCCCGGCTGGATGCGAGCCAGATGCGCCTTTAGATATCCCGCGAGCGACTGGTCGGCTCCGGCGGCTTTCGCCAGTTCCGCAGCATTCTTGTCGTCGGTAAACAATTTGATGCCGGAGTCTTCAACGACCGGCTTTTCCGCTGGCAGCGAACCCGTCTTCTCATACTCAGACGTCAAACTGCGCGTTGCGATCTTGCTGGCCTCAACATCGGGCTGGTTGAACGCGTTGATGCCGATGATGGAGCCGGCGACGGCGGTGGCAACCTCCCAGCGGAAGAATTCCGCACCCAGATCGTAGATGTCTGGCATCGCGATGCGCACGACTGGATGTCCGGCTTTCTCGATGGCCGCAACTCTCGCATCCTGATCCGCGTCCGCCCCCGATTCCAGCCGAACATAGACGAACACGCGGTCGCTGCTGTATGCCTCCGGGGTAGTGAGACCCTCACGGTCAACGGGGATGATGCCTTTACCAATTTTTCCGGTGGACTCGGCGAGCAGTTGTTCCAGCCATGCTCCCAGATCTGAAATGCCCGGAGAAGTGATGATCGTGACCTTGTCGCGTCCGGCGGTCGCCGCCGTTCCGAGAATAATACCCAGCACGGCGCCAGGGTTCTCCTCGACGGCCACGGCGGCCCCGCAGGCAAGCACCATTTCCGCCGCCTGAGCCAGAAACTTCTTTGTGTCCAGCCCCATCACCGCCGCAGGCACCATGCCGAAATTCGAAAGCGCAGAATAACGTCCGCCAATCGAGGAGCGTCCGAAAAAGACGTGGAGAAAGCGATCCCCCTCCGCCACCTGCTGCATCTTCGATCCCGGATCTGTGATCGCCATGAAATGGCTGCCGACTTTCACCGCGCCTACCACCTGCTTCGTACGCTCAAAAAAATACTGTTTGAAGATGTTGGGTTCGAGCGTGCTGCCCGATTTGCTGGAGACAATGAAGAGCGTCTTCGGAATATCGATCTGATGCTCAAACGCTTTCACTTGGGCTGGGTCGGTGGAATCGAGCACGTGCAAGGTGGGGAAGTGGGTAATCCTGCCGAACGTCATGCGCAAGACTTCGGGACAGAGACTCGATCCCCCCATGCCGAGAAGCAAAACGTGCTGGAAGCCCCGGGCCTGAACTTCCTTTGCAACCTTCTGCAGTTGGTCGTGCTGTGCAATCTGCTCGTCGACAATATCGAGCCATCCCAGCCAGTTCGCTTCGTCGTTCCCGGTCCAGAGCGTTGCATCTCGCTGCCACAAGCGCTGCATCTTGCCGCCTGATTGCCAGTCGGCGATCGTCGCCTTAACCGTGGTAGCCAACGAATCCGGAAGGGAAGTCTTCAGTCGGTTCACGATCTATGCCTTTTGCTGCGTGCTTTTCGCCACCGCAGCCAAGAGCTTGTCAAAGGCGTCGGCGAACAACTTTACGCCGTCCTCGGTGAGTTTGGCGGTGACTTGTTTGATCGAAATGCCGGCGAGCGCGAGGTCGTCCATCACCTTGGCGGCGCCTGGGACATCTTCGGTGAGGCTGTTTCGCAGCAAGCCGTGGTCGCGGAAGGCATCGATGGTTGCCGGGGGCATGGTGTTCACCGTGTCCGGCCCGATCAATTCTTCAACGTAAATCACGTCGCGGTAGTGGGGATTCTTTGTGCTCGTGCTGGCCCAAAGCACGCGCTGAGTCTGTGCTCCCTTGGCCGCCAAAGCCTGCCAGCGCGGTCCGCTGAAGATGCTCTGGTAGCGTTGGTAAGTGAGTTTTCCGTTGGCGATCGCCACTTTGCCCAGCAAGCTCTTAAACAAAGCTTGCTGGTTCGCGTCGGAGGTTGCATTGAGCTTGTCATTCAGCATGGAATCGATCAGTGTGTCGATTCGACTGATGAAAAAGCTGGCCACGCTGGCCATCTTTTTGAGATTGCCGCCGCGGGCCGCCAGGTCTTCGAGCCCGGCGATATAAGCCTCGGCAACTTTCACATACACTTCCTGCGCGAACAACAGCGTGATGTTGATGTTGATTCCTTCGCCGATTAATTGCCGGATCGCGGGAAGTCCTTCCGCCGTTCCTGGTACTTTGATCATCACGTTCTCACGCTGGACCGCCTTCCACAGGCGGCGCGCTTCGTCCATCGTTTCTTGAGTCTTGCGTGCCAGGTAGGGCGAGACCTCCAGGCTTACGTAGCCGTCGCGAAATTTGGAGTCCTCGTATACGGGACGCAACCCATCGGCCGCGTCCTGAATATCGCGAATGGCGATCTGCTCATAGCGGCCGGTCGTGTCGAGATCGCTGCGCGAGGCGAGCGACTTCAAAAGGTCGTCGTACAGTGAACTGTCGGCGATCGCCTTCTCGAAAATGGCGGGGTTCGAGGTCATCCCCCGGAGTCCGTCTGCGTCAATCAACTGCTTCAGCTTTCCCGTGGTGAACAGGTCGCGACGGATGTAATCAAGCCACATCGACTGACCATAGTTGAGCAATTCTTTCAGCGGATTTTTCGTTGCTTTCGAGGTTTCCAGAACTCCAGTTGGCTGCATGATGACCTCCTACGACTCCCATTTGTAAAGACGCAGCTGGCCACGTCTGTTGGTTTGCTTGCCCCAGGAGACGTAACCAGTTACGTCTCTACGACATTACCGCGCGGGCTTCCGCAACGACGGTCTCGACAGTGAACCCGAAAAACTTCAAGAGATCTTTCAGCGGTGCCGAGGCCCCGAACCGATGCATGCCCACGTTGCGTCCCTTCAGGCCGGTGTAGCGCGCCCATCCGAACGTGGAGGCCATTTCCACCGACACACGCGCGGTCACGTTGGACGGCAGAACGCTCTCTTTGTAGGCCGCGTCCTGCTGTTCGAAGATTTCCCACGAGGGCATACTGACCACGCGCGCCTGAATGCCTTCGGCCTTCAGTTTCTCGTAGGCCTCCACGCAGAGCGACAATTCGCTGCCAGTACCTAACAAGATCACGTCAGGTTTGCCCCCAGGTGCATCGGCCAGGACATAGGCTCCCTTAGCCGCGCCGGAAGCCGGAGCGTACTTCGACCGATCCAAGGTTGGCAGATTCTGCCGGGTCAATACCAATGCCGCTGGCGAGTGCTTCAATTGCGCGATGATCTTCCAGGCCTCCACGACCTCATTCGCATCGCCGGGGCGGAGCACGATCAAATTCGGCATGGCCCGCAATGACGCCAGTTGCTCGATCGGTTGATGCGTAGGCCCATCCTCCCCCACGCCGATGGAGTCATGCGTAAAGACGAAAATCGACGGAATCTCCATCAATGCCGACAACCGGATGCTGGCCCGCATGTAGTCGCTGAAGTTGAAAAAAGTTGCGCCGAAGGCCCGATTGCCCGAGACCGTCATGCCGTTTACGCTCGCGCCCATCACGTGTTCGCGTACGCCGAAGTGCAGGTTGCGCCCCGCGGGAGTGGCAGCCTGGAATTCTCCGGCACCGTCGAACTTCAGCGTCGTCTTGTTTGAGGTCGCCAGGTCGGCTGAGCCGCCAATCAGCCACGGAATGTTCTGCGCCAGAACGTTGAGCACTTTGCCGGAACTCTCACGAGTCGCCAGACCCTTGGCGTCCGCAGGAAACGTCGGCAAGTTCTTGTCCCAGCCCGCGGGCAGTTCGCGGTGCTGCATGCATCGCAAACGCTCCGCCAGGTCGGGGAACTTCTTGGAGTATTCCGCAAAATGCTCTGACCACTGGGCATGCAGATCGTGACCGCGTTTCCCAATGCCTTCGCGGAAATGCTCGCGCACTCCCTCCGGCACCAGGAACTTTGCGTCTTCCGGCCAGCCGTAGAATTTCTTAACTAGCCGTACCTCTTCTTCGCCCAGAGGTTCGCCGTGAGCGGCGTTGGTGTCCTGCTTGTGGGGGGAACCGTAACCGATATGGCTGTCGACAATGATCAGGGTCGGGCGGTCGGTGGTTTTGTGAAAAGTCTCAAAGGCCCGGGCCAGCATCTCGAGATCGTTGGCATCGGCTACGCGCGTTACGTTCCAGCCGTATCCCACAAAACGCGTCGCGACATCTTCAGAGAACGACCACTCCGCCGGGCCGTCAAGCGTGATCGAGTTGTGGTCGTACATCCAACAGAGATTGGAGAGTTTCAAATGTCCGGCGAGAGAAGCCGCCTCGCCTCCAATGCCTTCCATCAGATCGCCATCCGAACACATGGCGTAGACGTTGTAATCGAAGATTTCGAAGCCAGGACGGTTGAAATTTGCGGCCTGCCATTTGCCGGAGATGGCCATACCCACACTGTTGCCCACGCCCTGGCCCAGCGGCCCGGTCGTGGTCTCTACTCCGGAAGTCAGGTGTGACTCGGGATGTCCCGGGGTCCGGCTCCCCAACTGCCGGAAACGCTTGATCTCCTCCATCGGAACGGCCAGTTCCTTCGAAACCCGGCCGTGCGCGTCGACCTGCCGTACCTCGGCGAGGTGCAGCATAGCGTAGAGCAACATGGAGGCATGGCCATTCGAAAGCACGAAGCGGTCGCGATTCAGCCAAGTCGGATCGGCTGGATCGTAACGCAGGAATTCCTGCCAGAGACAATAGGTAACCGGCGCCAGTCCCATGGGCGCGCCGGGATGGCCCGAGTTGGCCTGCTGCACCGCGTCAATGGCCAGAGTTCGAATCGTGTTGATCGACAGCGTATCCAGTTGCTGTCCCGTTGCCAAAACCTGTTCACTGGCTACCATGCGACTGCAAACCTCCAGCCGGCTAAACCGGCGTCGCCGTCATCCCACAGACAATTAGAGTTTCCGACTACAGAAAGGGTTCAATACGCAGAAAGTGTATCAATTTCCGTGGCGGTGTGGATTGAGTTGCAGTGAAAAACTGCTGGAGGTCCCGAGATTGCTTATTTCAGGAGTTGGAGGTAACTACTTTCGCTCTGAGACGCCCGGGTCGTCTCCTGCACGAACTTGAGGAACTGTCGCAAGCTGTCCTTTTCGGTCGGAACCATTCCATCGAAACGGACGCGAACTCCGCTCGCGGGACCACTGCGGGTGACTACGCCGCTAAGCGCAAACCCCTTCACCCAGATCTTCCCGTTGGGCACCCATAGGCCGATTTCCACTTTCGCCCCAGACTTGACCGGGTTCGCCGTTTCGACCAGACACCCGCCAACGCTGGTGTTGGAAAGATTGCCCCAGATTGGAGTTGAGGTTTCGTCGACCCGAAGTTCGACCGCGACGAAGCACTTAATTCGAGGGTGGCGCCGGCGGTCGCTGCCCCAATTGGGGCTGAACAAATCGGGCTCGAAGGGAGGCGTAGACGATGCAGGGGTCGGAACTGGCTGCGGTTCTGGAACGGTCACGGACGGAGATTTCGCGGTGGTAAAGGACCCAGCCTTGATCTCCCGCATCGCAGTCAGCAGTGCTTCCTCCCGCCTTTCTGCCGGAGCTTCGCGGTAGGCCTGCAGTAGCTTGCCAACGTGCCGGACAAGGTCCGGATCAGACAGTATTCGGGTCCAGTCAGTTCCTATTGCCGCACTCATGAATGCGCGTCTTCCGTTCTTAGTAGGTTTGCAACTCTCGACTAGCTTGAACCGAGGGTCACCGCCATTCAAGATGACCTAAGTCACTTCGTACAGGTATCCAGCGGGTGTTGGGCCTGTTCGTCATCAAGAATCGGCACGCTCCAGACCTGGCAGATAGCCCGTGAGAGCCTTGCCCTGTTCGTCGGATAGTGCCAGGAACTCGAACCCATAGTGATATCCGCGCCGGTGTCGAAGAACTGCCCGCACTTCCCAGGGTTCGGGCGCACCGGGAAGAGAAAAACCTAGAGACGCGACCTCGCCGAGCGTGAATTCTGCAGCGACCAATACACCGATCCCGGCCTCGGACAAATCTCTGCAGTGCGCGCCGAATTGCTGACGCTCCTGTCCCGATAAAAGTGTCAGGGTGACGGGAAACTCCGACCGGTAGCGTGGGTGCCGCCTTTGCCGCCGCTCGATCTCGCGTTTCGGGGCTCTTCCTGGCTGGGATGACATGCTTGCAGATTTCCGTGACTTTTAGGCTTGGGGGAGAGTCTAGCTCACTTCACTGATTTTCGAACAATAGTTGGACCACTTCAGTGGTCTCATTTTGAGCGGACTCAAACTTCCATTTATTGACCGCGTCGATCGCTGCGTCGACCAGAACCGGGTTTCCGCCTAGTACGCGGGTTGCCTTGACGCTTCCATTGGCTCGCACCACGGCTTCCACTTTGACTATGCCGTGGATGTGCATCTTCTTGGCTAGATCCGGATAATTCGGCGCGACGCGCGCGGCGACTTTTCGCTCAGACCCAGGCGTGACCGGCGGACCCTGCGCGGTCGCCAGACTGGTCGTCAATGCCACCAGCGCAAGCATTATGAATGAGACAAGGCTCCGCATAACTTCCGTCCCCTGTACCCCTTTAGCTTACGGGGACGAGCCGCTGGCGGGCAAAGCACCGAAGATATTGAACTTCGGGTGCCTCCCCCGGTGCTGAAAAGCCTCTAATCTCAGGCCCCAGGGCCGTTTCTGCTCAACCGGCAGGAGCGGCCTCGACCAGGTCCGCAGCCGAATCGTTTGCATCGCAAAGCTCCGCAAACGAATCAAACCGGACGAGTTATGCTATAGCCGAGGAAGGGCGCAACCGGCTTCTCCGTTGAGCCGAAAGTCCCCACGATCAAGAATGCGTTGCTCATCGATAATTTCCCGGACAACATTTTTCGCTCTAATTATTCTGCTCCTCCCCACCCCGAGCCTATTCGCTCAGGCGGCGGGCGGAACGTCTTTCCCGAATGTTACCCTCCCAGGTCCGCAGAACCCGTTTTTGGGCAGTTCTCCCGAGACAAGAGTGACGAGTGAAGTTCTCGAAATCGGCTTCAAGGACGCGATTGATCGCGGCTTGCGCAATAACCTGGGCTTGTTGCTTGCCGGCGACCAGACCCAGACCGCGCGGGGCGAGAGGTGGAAAGAACTCAGCGAACTTTTACCCAACCTGAGCGCACGGATCCAGGAAGATGTTCAAACCCAGAGCCTCGCGGCACTCGGGTTCCAGAAGCTCTTCCCAAGCAGCACGATTCCGCGACTAGTCCCGGCGTTCAACTATATCGATGCACGTGCTTTTCTCGGCCAATCGATCTTCAATTTCAAGAACCTCGAGAAGGAACGGGCTGCATCCGAGAGCGTGAAGGCCGCGCAATTCAGCTACAAAGATGCTCGCGAAATGGTTGTTCTCGCGGTCGGAAATTCCTATCTGCAAGCCATTGCTGCCGGGGCTCGCGTGGAAACCACCGAGGCCCAGGTCAAGAGTGCTCAAGCTCTTTACGATAAGGCGGTTGACCAGCAAAAAGCCGGGCTAAGTCCCGCGATTGATGCCCTACGCTCGCAGGTCGAACTCCAAACCCGCCAACAGCAGCTGATCGTGGCTCGCAACGATCTCGCCAAGCTGAAATTAAGCGTGGCTCGGATCATCGGGCTGCCGCTAGGGCAGGAGTTTGTCCTTACCGAGAAGGCGCCCTACCAGGCCTTGTTGGCCCTGCCGCTTGAAGCTTATCTCGAACGCGCGTACGCCGCGCGGGCTGATTATCAGGCGGCGCTGGCACAGGTACGGTCAGCGGAATTGTCCCGTAGCGCAGCCAGCGCAGGGCGTTACCCCACGTTCGATCTGAATGCGAATTTGGGCGCAATCGGCGTCAACCCGGCGCAATCAAACGGCACCTGGCAGGTGAACGGAGGCCTGAACATCCCCATCTTTGCCGGCAATCGAGTTCATGCCGATGTGCTTCAGGCCGACGCCCAACTCAAGCAGGCGCGTTCTCAACTCGGAGATCTGCGTGGCCGCATCGACTATGAGGTCCGCACTGCGCTACTCGATTTGAATGCTGCCGCCGAGCAGGTGGAGGTGGCCCGGAGTTCGGTCGATCTGGCGGACCAGGAACTGACTCAATCGCAAGATCGCTTCAGCGCCGGAGTCGCCGACAACCTGGAGGTGGTGCAGGCGCAAGAGGCCGTTGCCAGCGCTAATGAGAGTTATATTCAGAGTCTTTACTTCCACAACCTCTCGAAGGTTGAACTGGCTTACGCGATCGGCAACGCGGAACAGGGCGTCAAACAATATCTGAAAGGCAATCAATAGCGTATGGAACAAACCACACAGAGTCCTCCCGCCCAGGTCGAGAAAGCTGTAGTCGATAAGCCGGCGACGCAAACGAAGCCATTACCGGCCACAGAAGAGGATTTTCATGCGCGGCCTTCCCGCACGCAGAGTTCCGGCTTCCGTATTGCAGTGGTCATCGCCGTGATCGTTCTGGTGGTGGCGGCTTTCTTTGCCTATCGTTACTTCACCAGCTATGAATCGACTGACGACGCCCAAGTCGACGGCCACGTCAATTCCGTCAGCGCCCGCATCGCTGGCCATGTCATCAAACTCAACGTTCAGGACAATCAATACGTGCCAGCGGGGACGGTGCTGGTTGAGATCGACCAGGCCGACTATCAGGTTGCCTACGAGCGTGCCAAGGCGGACTTCGAGGACGCTCAGGCCGCCGCGGTCGCAGCCGGAGTGAATGTTCCGATCACATCCGTGAACACCAGTAGCCAGATGTCGTCGACCGAGGCCGACGTGAACAGCGCGCGCGCGGGCATTCAGGTCGCAAAACAACAGTTCGAGGCGGCCAAGGCGCAGTTGCAGGAGGCCGAGGCCAATAACGTGAAGGCGCAAAACGATCTCGCCCGTTACAAGCAGTTAGTCGACAAGCAGGAGATTTCCCAGCAGCAATACGACCAGGCCACCGCGGCCGCAAAGGCAAGTGCGGCGGGCGTCGAAGCTGCGCGAGCCAGTGCCGACGCAGCGCAGCAGCAGGTGACTCAGGCTCAGGGAAAACTGGTTCAGGCACAGGCGAACTTGAGCTACGCCAACACCGCGCCCAAGCAAATGCAAATCACGCGCGCCAAGGCTACGTCCGCGCTGGCGGAAGCTCAGCGTAAAAAGGCGGATCTCGATCAGGCTGCATTGAATCTGCAGTACACAAAGATCGTTGCTCCGGTGAACGGCATCGTCAGCGATCGCACCGTAGAGGTCGGGCAGAACGTCGCTCCCGGCCAGGAACTCATGAAGATCATCAATCTCGACGACGTTTGGATCACGGCGAACTTCAAGGAAACGCAGCTTCGGAACATGAAGGTTGGCCAACGCGTCACTATCGATGTCGACGCTAACGGCAGATCGTACAACGGCAAAGTGGACAGTGTCGCCGGAGCCAGTGGCGCCCGCTTCAGCCTGCTGCCTCCGGAAAATGCCACGGGAAACTACGTGAAAGTGGTTCAGCGTATCCCGGTGAAGATCGTGCTCGATCCGGGCGCCAACAACGATCACCAGTTGCGCCCCGGCATGTCGGTTACTCCCAAGGTCTGGATTCGCTAAATGAGTGCGGCCACCGCCACTTTGGATCAGGCCGATGCCTGGCGCCCCGCGGTCAATCCGTGGATCATCGCGCTAGCTGTGACGCTGGCGACGTTCATGGAGGTGCTCGACACTTCTATTGCCAACGTCGCTCTGCCGCATATCGCAGGAAGTCTCTCTGCCGGACAGGACGAAAGCACCTGGGTTCTGACTTCTTATCTTGTCTCCAACGCAATCGTGCTACCGCTGAGCGGTTGGCTGTCGTCTATCGTCGGCCGCAAGAATTTCTACATGGGTTGCGTCGCGCTGTTCACCGTGAGTTCGTTTATGTGCGGACTCGCGCCCAACCTGGCGACACTGATCATCTGTCGCATCCTGCAGGGGGCCGGAGGCGGCGGGTTACAGCCTAGCGAGCAGGCCATCCTTGCCGACACGTTTCCTCCTGCCAAGCGGGGCATGGCATTTGCGGTTTACGGCATGGCCGTTGTGACCGCTCCTGCGATCGGCCCCACCCTGGGCGGTTGGATCACCGACAATTTCAGCTGGCGCTGGATTTTTTTTATCAACATTCCCGTTGGGATTCTATCGATCCTTCTTACGTCGAGACTGATTCAGGACCCGCCCTACTTCAAGCGCCGCAAGCTCAGCGAAACTCACATCGACTACATCGGACTTGGATTTGTGGCCTTGGGACTGGGAGCTTTGCAAATTGTTCTCGACAAAGGGCAGCGCGACGACTGGTTTGAATCGAACTTTATTGTCACGCTTGCGCTGATTAGCGCGGCGGCCTTGATCTTCGTGATTATCTGGGAATGGAGACACAAAGATCCCATCATCGATCTGCATCTATTCCGCGACCGAACCTTTGGCGTGTCGAATTTGCTGATGTTCATGCTGGGCTTTGCCCTGCTGGGCAGCACTTTGTTGATCCCGCTGTTCTCCCAAACTCTGCTCGGCTATACCGCGCAGCAGGCGGGCCTGGCTCTTATGCCCGGTGGTTTCACCATCATCCTTTTGCTGCCACTGGTAGGCTTTCTGCTTTCACGGTATACCCCGCGCTGGCTTCTCTTGTTCGGCCTTCTCGTACTGTCGTTCTCGCTATTTCACATGACCAGCTTTGACCTTCAGGTTGACTTCCGCACGCTGGCCACCGCGCGTGTGATCCAGGCCGTTGGGATGGCATTCCTGTTTGTTCCCATCAATACCGCGGCCTATGCATTCCTTCCCCGAGACAAGAACAATGCTGCTTCAGGTCTGATGAACCTGGCCCGCAACATCGGAGGCAGCGTCGGGATTTCCGTGGTCACCACCTTGCTCGACCGGCGCAGCCAGGTCCATCTCACCGATTTATCCAGCCATCTGAGCCAGTCCAACCCTGCGTTACAGTCGGCGATCCAGGGAGCCTCGCGTGCCCTGCAGGCCCACGGCGCCAGTGCGGCAGGGGCTACTCGCCAGGCCTACGCCTTGATCCAGGGCACGGTGGAGCGTCAGGCCACGATGCTGGCTTATATCGATTGCTTCTGGTTCCTTGGGGTCGCCATTCTGGCGATGGTTCCCATGGTTTTCCTGATGAGAAAATCCAGGCCGGGTGGCGGAATCGCAGTACACTAAACGAGGCCATGTTTCGTCTGATCACGATCGAGCGCGAGTACGGCTGCGGCGCGGCCGCCATTGCCGCCCAACTAGCCGATCACCTGGGCTGGAAGCTCTGGGACCGCCTCCTGACCGAAGAAATCGCCCGCCTGGCCAACGTTGAATGCTCAGCGGTCATGCGCTGCGACGAACGCATGGACAGCCGCCTGCACCGCCTGGCGAAGTCCTTCTGGCGCGGCAGCTACGAACGCAACTCCGCAGCGCTGGGCAGCCAGGTCTTTGATACCGACCGCATGATGTCGATGATGCAGGAGACGATGAACAAAATTGGCGGGGAAGGGGAGGCGGTCGTGGTGGGCCGCGGCGCACCGTATCTGCTGCGCGAAAATCCCGATGCCTTTCACGTTTTTCTGTATGCGCCACGCTCGGAGAAAATTCGGCGGACGATGGCGGACGGGCACAGCGAAGAAGAGGCGGTGGAACTGGTCGATTCCGTCGACCGCGAGCGCATCGCCTACGTGAAGCACTATTTCAACGCCGACTGGCCCACGCGTTCTCTCTACCACCTCATGCTCAACACTGCCGTAGGGAATGAACCGGTCGTCGAGACGATCCTCGACACCATGCATCTCGTCGAAGGCAGACCCAAAGCCACGGACTACGAGCATGCCGTTGTGCCCGCGTCATCTCGATAAATGCCACTCGGAGTCTTGTGCTGGGTGCCCCGTTTCTCGCGCCCTTTGCGAGAAGGGGGGGCTCGATTTCGATTCTCAGGGGAGGCCCGGACGCACCGGCCGCTGGGGGGAGGGACAGCAGTTCTCCTGGCAAACATCCTGCCGCGGACCGAGAGATCCGAGGGCGCGCCGATCTACTCCCGCGCTGGTTCGCTCCAGGATCAGTTCACGAATCATCGCGACAAACTTGGGGTGCACGCCCACTGTTCTCGCCCGCACCATGGGCAGCGAGAGGGAATCGCAAAGCTGCCGCGCCTCGATGTCGAGGTCATACAGTACTTCCATATGATCTGAAATAAAGCTGATCGGGGCCAGCACAACCGCACTGGCCAGATTGCGCGCCTTCACCTCGCGCAGGTAATCCAGAATGTCCGGCTCCAGCCACGGCTGGCCCGGCGCGCCGCTGCGGCTCTGATATACAAGCGCATCGTTGGCGACGCCTAGCCTTGCCGAGACCAGCGTCCTCACTTCTTCCAGTTGGCGTGCGTAGTCGCTGGTGTTCGCCATGGAGAGCGGGATGCTGTGTGCGAGGTAGACAATTTCAATGTCCTGCCTTGCGTCCGCTGGAACTTCCCCGAGCGCGTCGCGCAAGCGCTCCTCGGTGGCTTCAATGAATCCCGGATGGTTGAAGAATACGCGCAGCTTGTCGATCTCCGGCGCACCCGGACCAATTTCGTTTTGTGCGCGCATGATGTCTTCGCGGTACTGGCGGCATCCCGAATACGAACTGTACGCCGAGGTCACGAAACCCAGCGCACGACGAATGCCGTCCTGCCTCATCTGCTGCAGGGTTTCCGCCAGCATGGGATGCCAGTTGCGATTTCCCCAGTAGACCGGCATCTTCGGGCCGTGTTGCTCCAGTTCGTTCTGTAGCGCCGCGATCAGTTCCCGGGTCTGCTGGTTGATCGGGCTCTTACCGCCGAAATGATAGTAATGCTGAGCGACCGCCAGCATGCGCTCCCGCGGGACATTCCTTCCACGGAGCACGTTCTCGAGGAATGGGATCACATCGCCCGGAGACTCCGGCCCGCCGAAAGAGACAACCAGAATTGCGTCGTAGTTCATTCGTTTCGTTCAGGACCGCAAGCGATTTCCCGGCGGTGTCATGGGTGGGATCTGGTGCGCCCGGAGAGATTCGAACTCCCGACCTGTTGCTCCGGAGGCAACCGCTCTATCCAGCTGAGCTACGGGCGCGCACGGTTCCCTATAGTCTACATGGGGAAGGGAAATAGCTTCAATGTAGCCCTCTGTCCCCTAACCAGGCGAAAGCAGCTGATGCCACGCTTGCCGATGAGTGAGAACGCACGTCGCAGTTCGCGGCGAGCGCTGACTTGGCAGCGTTGTCGTGGGAGGTGAACCGCGCCAGTAAGGCGGCAAGGTTGCGGTTCGGTTCAGTCCGATTCCGTTGGGCAGAGGTCTTGCTAGTATCGGTCGCGCCGTCCGCCACCGCCGCCGCCGCCCCGTCCGCCACGGTCTCCGCGGTCGCGGCCACCACCGCCTCCACCTCCGCCGCTGCGCTCGGTCTTGGGCCGCGCTTCGTTGACATTGATTGTGCGTCCACCCACTGAGGAGCCATTCAAGGCCGTGATTGCCTTGTCGCCGTCTTCGTTACTGGCCATCTCCACGAAGCCGAAACCGCGGGAGCGCCCGGTGTCGCGGTCCGTCATAATGCTTACGCGGTCCACCTGTCCGAAGGGCTCAAACAACTGCCGGAGTTCGTCTTCGTTTGTGTTGAAGCTCAGATTCCCCACGAAAATATTCTTCACGCATCTGCCTCTGCATTGAGCTGTCGGAAGTGCAAGCGATTCGGCGGACTTGGCAGGTCGGGAGGGCCGTTCCTGAAAATCGAGACCGGAGCTGGCGAACAGTCGAATGCGGCGAGCAGTATAGCAGGTTTTCCGAAACCGGCTTGTCAATTTGATTTTAAAATGAGCAGCTTGGCCAGCACGGAAGAGTTAACACTCGTCCACCTTCCAGTATCCCTCAGGATGAAAACCCATCTGCAGCAGCCTGTTCTTGGGATCATGTCGCTTCCCGCAACCGGGACAGACCAGATAGCGGTTCCAAGCCGTACCTTGATGGTCGTAGTTCTCCGCTACGGCAAACGTCGTCCCACAACTGCAGGGGACGAGGAACATGCGCAGCGGCGCTTTATCTTTCCCGCTTTTTTCGGACTTGCGCCGAGGTTTCACGACTCTTCGACAGTGACGTATGAGCTCTTCTTGCGCCGATTCGACTGAAGGGTCTTCTTGCGCAGACGAAGCGACTTGGGTGTGATTTCCACGAACTCATCGTCGGCAATGAATTCGATGGCCTGCTCCAGATTCAGGGGCCGGAACGGTACCAGACGGATCGCTTCATCCGCCGTTGAAGCGCGCATGTTCGTGAGCTTCTTTTCGCGCACGGCGTTCACATCGAGATCGGTGTCCTTGGCGTTCTCGCCGATGATCATGCCTTCGTACAGGTCAACGCCCGGTCCCACGAAAAGCTCTCCGCGTTCCTGCAATCCCCACAGGGCATATGCCGTCGAGACTCCGTTGCGATCGGCGATCAGCGCCCCAGTGAGCCGGTGCGGAATTTCGCCCTGCCACTCGGTGTAGCCGTCAAACAGAGCGTTCATGACGATGGTTCCGCGCGTGTCGGTCAGCAACTGGCTGCGCAGACCGATCAGCCCCCGGCTGGGCACGCGGAATTCGATCCGCACTCGCCCGTAGCCGTGATTGTGCATGTTGGTGACTTCGCCTTTACGCGATCCCAGTTGCTCCATCACTACGCCGACGAAATCCTCCGGCACGTCCACGGTGAGATGCTCGACCGGTTCCATGAGCTTGCCATCGATGCGCTTGGTAACGATCTCCGGCTTTCCCACCATGAGTTCGTACCCTTCGCGCCGCATCATCTCAATCAAAATGGAAAGCTGCAGCTCGCCCCGGCCCAGCACCTTGAACGAATCCGTGGTGCCCGTGTCTTCCACGCGCAGAGAAACATTGGTCAGGAGTTCTTTTTCCAGCCGTTCCCGCAAGTTGCGCGAGGTGACGTAGGTGCCATCCTTTCCCGCGAACGGCGAGGTATTCACTGTGAACAGCATGGCAATCGTGGGCTCATCGATCGCGATGTGGGGCAGGGGGGCAGGGTTCTCGGCTTCGGTAATGGTCTCGCCGATCGTGATGCCTTCAACGCCCGCGACCGCGATGATGTCTCCCAATTCCGTTTCGGTGATGTCGGTCCGTTTCAGGCCCGAGAACGAAAACAGTTTCGTGATCTTGGTTTTGTGCAGTGTGCCGTCGAGCTTGGCGATGGCGACCTCCTCGCCGGTGTGCATCTTTCCGTTGAACACGCGAGCGATCGCCAGCCGTCCCAGGTAGTCGCTGTAGTCGAGGTTCGCTACCAGGATTTGCAGCGGTCCCGATGCATCGCCTTGGGGGGGAGGGATTGTCTTGATGATCGCGTCAAAGAGTGGCCGTAAATCTGTGCCGCCGCCCTGGATGTCCGTGGTCGCCGTGCCAGTCTTGGCATTGGTATAGAGCACCGGAAAATCGATCTGCTCTTCTTTCGCGTCGAGATCGATGAACAGGTCGTAGATTTCGTTTAACACTTCCTGCGGACGCGCGTCCGAGCGATCGATCTTGTTGATGACCACGATGGGCGGCAGATGCGCTTCCAACGCTTTGCTCAGAACGTAGCGCGTCTGGGGCAGTGGACCTTCGCTGGCGTCCACCAGCAGCATGACTCCATCAACCATCTTGAGCGCGCGCTCGACCTCGCCACCGAAGTCGCTGTGGCCGGGCGTATCCACGATGTTAATTTTCACGTCGTGATAGAAGATCGCGGTGTTCTTGGCGAGAATGGTGATGCCGCGTTCCCGCTCCAGTTCGTTCGAGTCCATGACCCGTTCGACGTGGTGTTCGTTGGAGCGAAAAGTGCCGCTTTGCTGCAGCATGGCGTCAACCAGCGTAGTTTTTCCGTGGTCAACGTGGGCGATGATAGCGATGTTGCGAATGCCTGAACTCAAAAAAGGATCCTTCCCGAAATATTGTCTACTACCACTTTACTATGCGGGGGATGAAAGGACCATGAAAGACGCGGTTGCTCCCATGATTTGTCATCCTGAGGCCCGCGTTCTTTGCGGGCCGAAGCGCCCTGCCCTGAGCGAGGTCGAAGGGACCTCTGAAGTCGCCGGAGGATCGATGCGGTCGGTAGAGTACAGCGGTCCTTCGCTTCGCTCAGGATCGCAAGGTATTTTTGGAAGGGGGTAGGGGTTCACCTATCCTGCAACGGTGTTCTTTTCGACCAGTTCGGTTCCGACGTCCGCGCTGCCTTCGGCCCGCACACGTAGCCGGTACCAGACAACAATCGTCACCAGCGAGAACACGAAGATGATGGTCGACACCGCATTGATCTCCGGCGTGATCCCACGCCGCAGCCGTCCCCAGATTTCCAGCGGCAGCGTATTGTCGCGCCCGATCAGAAAGAAGCTGACCGCGATCTCGTCCATCGAAAGCGTGAAAATCAGCAGCGCAGCGCCAATGATCGGCAGCTTCAAGTTCGGAACCGTCACGCGCCAGAACGTTTGCCAGTAATTCGCCCCCAGGTCGAGCGACGCCTCTTCCTGCGCGCGATCCAGTTTCTGCAGCCCGGCAAACAGCTCAGTGGTTGCTACCGAGATCAACGCCGTGCCGTGACCGAGGACAATCGTCAGTAGGCTGAGCTTCGTGCCCATCACGTTGAACAGCATGAGTAGGGAAAGCCCCGTGATAATTCCCGGCAGGATCAACGGCAGCAGCACCAGTCGCCGGAATAACGCCTTGCCGGGGAACTCCGCCCGGTCCAGCGCCAATGCCGCCGGCACGCCGAACGTCAGCGAGATTGCCATTGCTCCAAATGCCACTTGCAGGCTATTCAACACCGAATCCCAGATTGGCCCATCCGCGAACAAGAGGCGGTACCAGTCGAGCGTGAGGTGATGCGGCGGAAATCCGCCCACGCCCTGACCGTTGAAGGAATAAAGAATGAGGACCGCAATCGGCAGATAAAGAAACGAGAATACTGCCGCGGCGTGGAACAGCAGCCAGCGCGAACGTGGGATAGTGCCGGTGCCGCCGCCGCTCACGAGAAACTCCATCTCTTTTCCAGTCGCTCCGACAAGAAAAGCAGGCTGACCACGATCACCAGCATGCCCAGCGAAATCGCTGCGCCCAGGGGCCAGTTGTAGGCCGCACCAAACAAACTGACGACGATATTCGAAATCATGATGCCGCTCGGTCCTCCCAGCAACAGCGGCGCCAGGAAATCACCAAGGCTCAAAACAAAGGCGAACGTCGCTCCCGCGACAACGCCGGGAATTGACAGCGGGAAGATCACCTTCCAGAACGTCTGCGCGGGCGTCCCGCCCAGATCGTGCGAGGCCTCGACCAGATTGCGGGGAATATGTTCCAGCGCCGCATAAATCGGCAGAAATGCGAACGGCGTATAGATGTGCGTGAGGGTTAATACAACGGCAAATGGGCTGTAAAGCAAAAAATCCAACGGATGACTCGTCAGGTGCACATACTGCAACAGCGTATTGAGCACCCCATCAGAACCGAGGATCGTTTTCCATGCATACGCCCGCACCAGATAACTGACCCACAACGGAATAATCACCATCTGGTACAGCAGATCTTTCCGCTTGCCCGCATAGAATGACAGAAAATACGCCAGCGGATATCCCAGCAGCAACGAAAACAACATCACGCGCCCCGCAATCCACATCGAGCGCAGCAACGTCTGCCAGTAAACCGTCTTTTGCACCAACTCCTTATAGTTATCGAAGTTCCACGAGTGCACGATGGTTTGGGCCGGCGAAACCGACCAGAAGCTGTAGCAAAACATCAGCAGGTAGGGGACGAGCAAAAACACCGTCACCCACACCAGCGGCGGCACCGTCACCACCGTCTTGTAAGCCCGGGAAAACATCAGTTCCTTTCTGGAGACTCGCGCACCAGGACCGCATCGGCGGGAGCGAACTCGAGTTCCACCTCTTGCTGCGTCCCGCCTCCGCTAGCGGTTCGCATCACCAGAACGAGTCCGTCCGCGCATTCCACGCGAATCAATTCCGTTGCCCCGTGAAACGCCTGCTGCAGAACCCGCCCACGAACGCGGATCGTCCCGTCGCTCACACCACTCCCCGAAGCCCCAGATGCGGCCACCCGAATGTGCTCCGGTCGCAAAGAAAAAATTGCCGGCCCGTCGGGTAGCGAAGTCGGCCAAGCTAGCGCCGCGAACCGAACTACACCGCCGCGGACCTCACCTTTCAGCAAATTCGTGTGCCCAATGAACTGCGCGGCATAGGCCGTCGCCGGGCGGCTGTAAATCTCGCGCGGGGTCGCCACCTGCTCCAGTTCGCCCGACCGCAGCAGCGCGATGCGGTCCGACATCACCATCGCCTCTTCCTGATCATGCGTCACGAACACGAAAGCAATGCCTACCTCGCGCTGCAGCGATTTCAGTTCCACCTGCATTTGCCGTCGCAGGTTCGCATCCAGAGCCGAGAGCGGCTCATCCAGCAACAATAGACGCGGCCGGTTCACCAGAGCCCGCGCCAGCGCCACCCGCTGCTGTTGTCCTCCGCTGATCTTCGACGGTTTCGCCTTCGCCTGCGCCGTCATCTTTACTTTGTCCAGCGCTTCCGCCACTCGCTGCGCGATCTCTGCCGCGGGCCGCCTCGCTACGCGCAACCCGTATCCCACGTTTTGCTCGACCGTAAGGTGCGGGAACAAAGCATAGGATTGAAACACCGTATTGACGCGCCGCCGGTAAGGAGGCTGGTGATCCAGTCTCTCGGTCCCCATCCAAAGCTCGCCGGAACTCGCGGTCTCGAAGCCGGCAACAATCCGCAGCAGCGTCGTTTTCCCCGAGCCGCTTTCTCCGAGAATGGTCAGAAACTCTCCCTCCGCGATCTCCAGCGAAACATTCCGCAGCACCACGTTGCGGCCGAAGTTCTTGGCCACATTCCGGATGCTGAGCAGGGCGGGTTTCGCGGTGGACTGGGGGTTGGCGGTTGCTGCGATGTCGGTCGTGATCGAGGATGACATGAATTGGGTATTTGTTCGCGTCCGGCGCTGCTCGAGTTTCGGGAGCGTCAGGTCTGTTACTGCGCCGCCTTTACATCGTTCCAAATCTCGGTGTACTTCGTGCGCCGCGGGACGTTCTGCCAGAAATACAGCCGCTTCTGGTAGCTGTCCACGTCGTCCAGATGTAGCGCTTTCACCTGGTCCGCAGTCATGAACTGCCCCGCCTGGGGATTCGCCGGAACATAGTGCGTCACGTCGGTCACCTGCTTCTGCGTCTTCGCCTGCACCATGTATTCCAGAAATTTGTAGGCCAGTTCCTTGTTTTCGCTCCCGGCGGTAATCATCAGATGATCGATCCATCCGGTCGTGTTTTCCTTGGGAATCGTTTCGCCGACGGGAAAGTTGGTCTTCTTCAACTCGACGGTGTTGAGCGGCCAGCCCATGGCGATCACGACTTCGTGGCTCTGAAACAGATTCGTCAACTCCCCGCCGGTTGTCCACATCTTGCGAATGTTCGGTTTCAATTCCAACAGTTTCTTCTTGACCGCTTCAAGTTGCTCATCGCTCAAATTGTAAAGTTGCGACGGCTCCGGTTTGTCATACCCGAGAACCTGCGCTGCCATGTAAACCGTCGGCAGATCGTCCCACACCGAGATCTTTCCCTTGTATTTCGGGTCCCACAGGACATTCCAGGAATCGGGAGGCTGCGTGAAGACCGTAGTGTCGTAGATGATCGGATCCGGTCCCCACATGAACGGTACACCGTACACTTGTCCCTTCGTGCGCACCAGGGAGAGGGAAGTGAGTTGCGGGGAAAGTTGGCTGTAGCTGGGAATCTTCGAGAGATCGAGGGGCGCCGCCAATCCTGCCGTCGCGATGGAGGTTGCCACATCGCTCGACGGTGAAATCACGTCGTAATTTCCCGAACTACCGCCGCGGAGTTTCGCTACCAGTTCATCGCTCGATCCCATGTACGAAGCCGAGACTTTGCAATGGTTCTGTTCCTCGAAGGCCTTGAGGAACGAGGGATCGGCATAACCTTCCCACACCAGGAGGTTGAGCGTGGGGGTCTTCTTGGCACAAGAGCCCACACACGCTATCGCTGCCAACAAAGGCAACAGATGGAGCAGGCGTTGCCAGTTCAGTTGTCCTCCTAAAACGTTGGTGGAGTGTTGATCCATAGAATGCAGGTCTCCTTGCGCCCCGGATTCTTCCACCGATGGGGGGTGGCACTTTCAAAATAGAAACTGTCTCCGGGCTTCAGTCGGTAATCCTCACCGTCCAGCGTGATCTCCAGGTCCCCGCGTAACACGTAAATGAACTCCTCGCCCTCGTGAGTATAGGGATCTCCACTTTCCGCATTGGGCGCAATGCGGAAAAGATGCGGCTCCATCACGGTGTTTCCCCACGCCAGCAGTTCCATGCGTACGCCCGCTCCGGCTTCCAGTACCTTACGATCCGCGGGACGTACTTGGTGACTGCTGGCGCCAAAGGCGTCAAAGAAGTCGAGAATATTGGTTTTGTAGAAGCGCGCGAGTTTGCGCAGGGTTCCGACCGACCCACTCATTTGAGAACGCTCCAGCGCACTGAGAAATCCCACCGAGATGCCCACCGCCTGAGCCACCGGTGCGAGCGACAGCCGCCGTCGAGCCCGCAACTGGCGCAGATGCCCTCCAATGGCGCCGGCATTCCCGTCCGTCGACGGACGCACCTTACCTTCGCGCTTCAGCAACTCCACGATCGCGGCTGCGTTGAGCCCCCGCACCTTGCGCAAGAACCGTGCCCGCTTCAGCAGTTTCACATCTTCGGCCGTGTAGAGCCGATACTTGCTTTCGGTGCGCCGCGGACGCGCGAGTCCAAGGCTTTCCCACGAGCGGATCACGGACGGTGAAACTCCAACTTTCCGCGCCACGTCTCCGATCTTCAAGTAAGCCTCAGCCATGCTTGTTCTCATCGCTCGCGCGAAGGAATCAGAAGTTTCGATAGGAAATTTCTATGGGAAGGACCCGTTTTTTTGTCCTTGACAGTCCCCCTCCCTCTTCTCTAACCTTGCGGGATTATAGCAAGGTTGTGGCTGGATACAAGCTGTCGCTTTCAAGAAAAAGACACCCTCACGAAGAAGATGTCCGGAGGCTCCATGCTGTCACTGCGACCCCGTTCGTCAAATCTATGCCTGTCCGTGGCGCGCCTGAACACCGTGTGCCTGACGCTTGTTGTCTCTCTCTCCCTTTCTGCGCTGCTCTCAGCCCAAGGCACCGGAGGCCGCATTCTGGGACGCATTGCCGATCCCACTGGCGCGGTTCTGGCGGGGGTGAAAGTGACGGCCACCAATGAAGCGACGGGCGTCGGTCACGATGCTCTGAGTAATGACAGCGGAGACTATGCATTCCCCAATATTCCTGTGGGAACCTACTCTCTCACTTTCGACCTCACGGGATTCAAAAAGGCCGTCCGCCACGCCATTGCGCTCGACGTCAATCAGGTGATCACGCTGAACATGACCATGCAGTTGGGCCAGAACCAGGAGGTGGTCGACGTCACCGCCGAAGCTCCGCTGGTCGATACCAGCAGCACCCAGCTCGGTGCCGTCGTCAATAACCGCTCGGTAAATGAACTTCCTCTCAACGCCCGCGATACCTATCAGTTCCTGCAGTTGCAGCCGGGGGTGCAATCGCAGCTGGGTTCCAGCGGCGGAACGTTCTACGGTAGCGATAACGCTGGATCTGTTTCCGTCAATGGGGGCCGCGACCGCGCCAACAACTTCAGTGTCAATGGTGGAGATGCCAACGATCAATTCGTGAACCTGCCGACCATTCAACCGACTCCCGACGCCGTCGAAGAGTTCCGCGTGATCAGCAATACGTTTGACGCCGAGTACGGCCGCAACTCTGGCGCCGTGGTCAACGTCGTGACCAAGTCGGGCACCGACCAGTTCCACGGCAATATCTATGAGTACTTCCGCAATACCGTTCTGAATGCGCAGGGTTTCTTCAATACGGTGAAACCGCAGGAGAATCAGAACCAGTTCGGTGGAACCTTCGGCGGCCCCCTGCGAAAAGACCGGACCTTCTTCTTCGTTTCGTATGAAGGCAGACGCGTGCGCCAGGGTATCTCGGGTGAAACCGTTGCCGTCCCGACTCCCAGTCAGAGGACTGGTGATTTCTCCTACGGCGGTCAGGCGGTTGCGAACGCCTACCAGCAGGGAATAAATTTTGGCGGGCAGGTGAATGACGCATTCCTGGCCCAGGCGATGAACTCGAGGTCGAGTAATGGGGTAACCTGCCAGGCCGCGATTGCGGGCCAGGGAGGAACGCCGATTGCGCCGGGAGCATACTACGGCGCTCACCTACAGGATCCGACGAATCCCAACAGCGCGGTTCTTGCGGGAATCTTCACGGTTACGACTCCAGGACTTTCAAACACAGGTCTCGATAATCAGATTCCTGCGGCCTGCATGGACCCGGTCGCTTCTGACCTGTTGCGTTTTGTGCCCGGGGCGAATCGGTCCGATGGCACCTATCAAGCGGTTCCCGCCAGCGCCGACACGCAAAATCAGTTCACGGTTCGAATCGACCACCACATCAACGACCGCCAGAATTTCAGCTTCTACTACTACTTCACGAACGATTCGAACTTTCAACCCTTCTACAACTTTCAAGCCTCGGGAGCCAATATCCCCGGCTTTGGTGCAAACGTAGGCTCTCGCTACCAGCAGATCAACCCCAGTCATACCTGGACGATCACCAACGCGCTCGTCAATGAAGCTCGCTTCACCTATATGCGCGAAGGCCAGATGACCTTCCAGCACCCTCAAGTCACTGGTGCCGTCCAGTCGTCTTGTACATCTGCGATTCCAACCAACGAATGTTTTGGCGGACAATCCGATTCCCCCAGCGTGAATGCCTTCATCACCAGCCAGGGCATTGACCCAACTAAAGCCGGAATCACCACCGGTCTTCCTCCCATCCACACCGGTGTTCCCTTTGTCAGCATCGGCGGTGGATTTGCCATTGGAAACGGCTGGGAAGGCGAGTTGCCGCAAGTCGGAAACTCCTACATGCTTGCCGACAATCTGACCTGGGTCAAAGGTGCCCACACCATGAAGTTCGGCGCCGACCTGCGCCGCTCTCTTTTCGATCAGACTCTTTATTACAACGTAAATGGGCAGTTCACCTTCAACGGCACCACCACGAATTCGGTCTCTGACAACAACGCGGAATACCTGCTGGGAATGGCCGACAGCTACGTTCAGGGTTCTGCACAGACAGAGAATGTGCGCAGCACGGGCGTTTATCTTTTCGCCCAGGACAGCTGGAAAATCAAACCGACACTAACGTTGAACTACGGGCTTCGCTGGGAACTCGATACTCCCCTCACCGATGTCTTGCACCACGTGCAGACGTTCCGTCCCGGGCAGAACACGACCGTGTATCCCTGTCAACTGAGCTCAGCCAGCATTCAGAACTTCACGAACAACTACGGCATTGCAAATCCGGATTGCAATAACACCGGAACCATGCCCACCGGACTCGTGGTGCCGGGCGACCAAGGCGTTCCCGCCGGACTGACTCAGACCTATTACAAGGCGTTCGCGCCGCGCATCGGAATCGCCTACAGTCCCAACTTCACCAGCGGTCCGTTGGGCACGCTGTTTGGCGCCAATGGAAAAACCAGCATCCGCGCCGGCTGGGGCTTGTTCTATAACCCAATGGAGCAGCTCGTTCTCGAGCAATTCGGCGCTGAGCCTCCTTTCGGAGGCAGCACGTTCTTGCCCGGCACTTTCTTTAATACTCCTTTTGTTCCGCAGGCCGGCGGTTCGATCAGTCCCAATCCATTTAGCGGCATCCTGAGTCCAGCGCCGAAGACACCAACGGATTGGTCGGCATTCCGCCCCATGCTCCTTTATGGCGATTTCCAGCCCCACATGCGAACGCAGTACACGGCGCAATACAACTTCACAATTCAAAGGGAACTGGCAAAAGATATTGTTCTGCAAATCGGATACGTGGGCTCGCAGGGCCACCGGTTGCTGGCCTCGCATGATATCAATGCCGCGAACCCTCAAACCTGCCTCGATATGTACAATATCTCGCAGTATTATCTGCAGCAAAACAATGGCAATCCTAACGCGCTAAGCAATGCGTACGCCTGCGGTCCGTTTAACGAGGACAATGCGTACAGTTTGCCGGCCAATAGCGTTCCTACCGGATACACGCTTCATATGCCATACGGGTCCACGGCACAGTATGGTCCTGGGAATCCTGCTCTGACTCTGGTTGGCGTCCGTCCGTATTCCTCACCCAATTGCGTCCCCGAGACCGGCACCGGTTGCCCGGTGGACGGCGTCCCGGTCTTCACCAACATTTTTGCTGAAGACACCATCGCCGCTGCAGCGTATAACTCTTTCCAGACGAGCGTCGAGAAACGTTTCTCTCACGGTATTCAACTGCAGGCGGCTTACACCTTCAGCAAATCCCTGGATTGGGCATCCAGCTTCGAAGAGACCGTAAATCCCTTCAACTACAAAGCCAGCCGCGCGCTTTCGCTGTTCAATTCCGCGCAGCGTTTCGTCATTAACTACGTTTGGGATCTTCCCTTCCGCAAGTACTCAGGTTTTGCCGGCAAGCTTGTCGATGACTGGCAAGTCTCCGGAATCATCCAGTTCCAAAGTGGCTTTCCGATCCGCATTCAAACGCAGGATGATACCGAGCTAATCAGCAGCTTGTTCTTCTTGGGAGCCGGTGCCCCTCAGCT
>JBARBI010000031.1:0-67933 GCA_049792875.1 Candidatus Sulfotelmatobacter sp. | reverse complement strand
TTCTTTCACCGTCTGTAAGAAATCAGCCATTGGCAGCTTTTAGCTCCTAGCTTCTAGCTCTTAGCTCACGATCTATCCGTGCTTATCCATGCCGATCTGTGGCTAAGAAGTTCCTACCCACATGCACGAACGCCGGTCTCGAAGGACCGGCGTGGCTTGCATTCGAAACCCTTTCGAAGTTTAGCTCCCCGGCACCATCTGCGCCGGCGCCCCACCGTCCACGTCGGCCTGGTTGAAAATGACGTTGGCTCCCATGTGTGCTGGCCGGGGGGCCAGCATTTGCTCCTTGCGGTAGACCAGGTTGCTGGCATTGAAGGTCGCCAGCTCAAATCCATGCCCGTGGGTGATCGCATCCGTAGGACACGCTTCCACGCAATACCCGCAGAAAATACAGCGGTTGTAATCGATGTTGTAAACCTTGGCGTAGCGCTCGGCGCCACTGACGCGGTTCTCGGCGGTGTTCTCGGCAGCTTCAATATAAATGCAATTCGACGGACAAGCCGCTGCGCACAGGAAGCAGGCTACACACTTCTCCAGTCCGTTCTCATCG
Source organism: Candidatus Sulfotelmatobacter sp. (assembly GCA_049792875.1). GTDB lineage: Bacteria > Acidobacteriota > Terriglobia > Terriglobales > Acidobacteriaceae > Sulfotelmatobacter. Next base: position 67,383 of record JBARBI010000031.1, on the reverse strand, counting down.
CGCTGCAACACGTGGGCGCCCCGGAAGCGGGCTTCGAAACGCGCGCCCTTGAGCGGTCCTTTGCCATCGGGATAGTTCTCCACGGTCGTCGGCTGGAACATCTCCATGAAGGTGATGCTCATGCCTTTGGCGATGGCCGCGATGTTCTTCAGAACCGGCATATCGATATTCAGTATACCGAAAGAGGCGCCAAACCGTCGCAGCCACCGCTGCCGCTGCCCGTGCGCGCGAGAAGATCCGGGCTATTTCGTCGCAGGAACCGGGGTCGGACGTACGGGTACCGGAACGGCGCTCTCTATCCACGCGGTGTACCACAGGTCCAGCAGCATCTGCGATCCGGCCGCGAGGCGGCGAGTGGTGAAGTCGAATGCGGCAGGAGAACCCTTTCCCGTGAGGCCCCCGATTTTCTCCAGCCAGTAGACGTTCTCCACCAGACTGTGTGACTGTCGAAGGTAGTCGACGTAACGATCGAACGGATCCTCAAGACGCTGGGGCCTCTTCAGCAGCCCGGCGAAATCCTTATCAGTAATATTCGCAGCCACGTAGGCGGTCTCAAACTGGGCATGAATGCCGTGCTGCGTGCTGAATCCATGAGGATTTGGGCCGACCCACCCGTTGTACTGGATGGTGGTGTGCAGAGGTTGCGATCCATCGGCCACGTAATGGCCCAGCCAGCCAGCGTAGAAGATGATAGCCCGCTGTACCGCTTGCGTAGGCTGATGCGATGCGAGCCTTTGCCGGTATTCGCGGAATGCGGCCTTCAGGCGCCCATAGACTTCCATCGTGACATAGGGCTGCAGACCGACGCGCTCGGGAAGGTAATCGTCCGGATTCTCCCTGGTCGAGGAGCGCTTTTCGTAGAGCTTGCGATAGAACTCGTAGCGGCCCCGTGGGAGCGGGTCGAGCCACGCGACTCGTTCCAGGTCGATGAAGTGGTCGGGTTCCTGCGCATTCTTCAGAGCGGGTTCCGACGGACTGCGCCAGCGGTCGGGTTCCGGGCCAAGGTAGGCGATCTCGTCGACGGCTCCGTGCAAAAACGACGGCATGGAGCCCGGAATCCTCTCAGCGGCAACCCGGTTGATGGCCGTGTGCCCCTCGTTGCCCCAGGCGACCGCTGCCTCGCTCTGCATGAGAACAAGGGCAACCAGCGCAAGGCTGATCACTCCTCGTGCTAAACGTTCGATTGTCTGTCTAATCAGCAGACCTAGCTCGCTCCTTTGTGCCCGCCACACCAGTGTATCGTCCCCCAAGTTCGCCGAGAGAAGCCGCCTAGTCTTTCTGGGCGACCCCGGGGATCCCATGTCGTTGATCGGAGGGTACTACCGGCTAGCGGGCGTATTCTGTAGCGGTGAACCAGGAGAAGCAGGAGAAGAAGGAATCGCCGCGGACTGGCGTGGGGCTTTGCGCGGACTGCCGGTTCATGCGACTGATCGAGTCGGACCGTGGATCGACCTTCTATCGGTGCGAGCGCTCCACCACCGACACGAGTTTCCCGAAGTATCCGCGCCTGCCGGTGCTGCGATGCGCGGGATATGAGCGGGTCAGTGCGGAACTCGAGTAGTGCTCAGCCTTATCCGTTTCTCGAGGTCAGGGCATTTCAGTCTCCGTTGGATCAGAAGTGACTCCGGTCACTGCGCGGACTGGGACGATGATGCAGCATGGATCGGAGTTTCGTCCCGCGCGAATTCGTGTACGGGACGTGAGAGGGATCCGATCATGCTGCTGAAGATTCTTGGCACGTGCGCAATCGCGTTTTTTGTCCTTTGAGTGGTTGCCGTGCTCCAGGGTTGGAGCAAAGGCACGAACACAGATCATTTCATCGGTGTGGCATTCATCGCGGTGTTAGGCGTCGCCGCGGCATGGGGCGTGCGGACTTGGTTTGGGCTCGGACACTGACTTTGCCGAGTGAAGCCCGAGCAAGGGATAAAACGATGTTGCGGAATGCATTTGTCGGTCAGGCCAAGCGGCCGACGGAGAGGGAACTGGCTTCGGAGTTAGAGCTGGCTGACGCTTTGTGGCGGGGCCTCGTGGCCGATCTGAAGCGCGACCTGATATTGGACGCGGAAGAGTGGAATAGCTATTCGGTCAAAGCGGGATGGTCTTTGCGGCTCCAATCGAAGAAGCGCAACATCGTGTACCTGTCGCCGGGTGCTGGATGTTTTCTGGCATCGTTTGCTTTGGGCGACAAGGCGGTTGCGGCGGCCCGAACCAGCGCTCTTCCTTCGGACATCGTTAAGATCATCGACGAAGCAAAACGCTACCCTGAGGGAACGGCCGTGCGGATTGAAGTGCACGATGCCACGGACGCTAGCATTGTGAAAACACTGGCAAGGATCAAGATCGAGAACTAGACCGCGGCTCGATTACTCAATCCCAAGCTCTTTTGCCAGGGCCTTCCACTTGCCGTCGACCAGCGCTTTCGTTTTCGGATCCATGATGATCTCATCGGGCCAGGGACGGGCGAAACCTTCGCTGAGCCACTTCCGCGTGGCATCAATGCCCATCTTGGATCCATAGTTCGGCAGCCGCGAGGCATGGTCGAGCGAATCCACCGGGCCCAGTGTGAATTGGATGTCGCGCTCGGGATCGATGTGGTTGAATACCTTCAATGTGACGTCGGCGAGATCCTGCACGTCCACGTCTTCGTCCACCACCACAATGCACTTGGTAAACATCGCCTGCCCCAGCGACCAGATGGCGTTCATCACCTTCCGAGCCTGTCCCGGGTACGACTTCCGGATCGAGACAATCATCAGGTTGTGGAACACGCCCTCGATGGGCAAATTGATATCCACCAGTTCTGGGATTGTCAGTTTCATCAGCGGCAAGAAAATACGTTCGACCGCCTTGCCCATGTAAGCGTCTTCCTGCGGAGGCTTTCCTACGATCGTAGTGGCGTAAATCGGGTCCTTGCGGTGCGTGACGCAGGTGACGTGGAAAACCGGATAGAGATCGTCGAGCGAGTAGAAGCCCGTGTGGTCGCCGAAGGGCCCCTCGCTGCGCAGTTCGTCGAGGTTCACGTAGCCTTCGAGGACGATTTCGCTCGACGCGGGAACTTCCAGATCCACCGTTTCGCATCTCACGAGATCCACGGGTGCTCCGCGCAGGAAGCCTGCGATCAGGTATTCCTCGATCTCGGGCGGCGCCGGAACGATGGCGGAGAAGGTCACGGCCGGCTCGGTACCGATGGCAACTGCCACTTCCATTTTCCCGGAAGGCCGATCTCCGTCGGCGAGAACCGAACCGCCGGAACTGCGCGCCATGATGTCCACCGCGGCGGATTTTCCCTCGACCGCCGCCCGCATGCGTTCGCGGGCATGCTCCGCCGCAACTTTCTGCCGTTGCCAGTGCATTCCCGTCGTACGGTGGTCGTAAACCTGCATCCGGTACATGCCGAGGTTGCGTTTTGCGGACCTGGGGTCGCGCGTTGTAACGCAGGGCAAAGTGATAAAGCGTCCGGCGTCTTTGGGCCAGCATTGCAGGACAGGGAAGTCGAGCAGTGAGAAGTTGTCGCGCTGAATGACCTCTTTACAAGGCCCGGTGGGCACCGTGCGCGGGAAGAATTTCCCGGCTTCGGTCAGAAGAGGAAGCATCTTGAGCTTGTCGAGAAAACCCTGGGGAGATTTAACATCCATGAACATGCGAATGCGACCCGCGATCTCGTCGAAGGAATTGACGCCGAGCGCGAGCTTCATGCGAGCGTCGGAACCGAACTGATTGATCAGAACTTGTCCGCCCGGATGGTCCTTCAGGTTTTGAAAGAGCAGGGCCGGACCACCCAGAACGGCGCTGGCATCGCGACTCTTGGAGGCGCGATCTGTGATTTCGGCAATCTCAAGAATAGGATCGGCTTCGGTCTGGATACGCTTGAGTTGACCGGCGCGGTCGAGCGCGGCGATCCACTGGCGAAGGTCGTCGAAGGGCAAAGGATTCCTCTCGGTTTGACCGACGATTATAAGGGATTGAGGCAGCGCGGCGGGAGGAGCGCAGCGCGGTTCGAGCCTATTTGCGTTGTTCGAGTTTTACGCTCGCCGTGATGGGCTGACCATCGCGCAGAACTTTCACTTCGACTACATCTCCTACCTTGCTGCGTCGCAGCGCGTCGGTGAAGTCGTACAGATTCTTGATGGGCTTGTCGCCAAACCGGATCAAGATATCTCCCGCTTTCAGTCCAGCCTTCGCAGCTGGAGAGTTCGGCTTTACGTCGGAAAACTTCACGCCATTTTCAGTTTGGCCAAAGTCGGGAATGGATCCGAAGTAAGGACCGTAGCCTCCTCCTCCAGCGCCCGCGAGTGGCTTGTCTTCGGCAACCACCTGAAACACGGGTGGGTCGGGCGCGCTGGCCAGTTGAACCGCGACGCTCCCCACCAGGTCAAGCAGGCGCGCGGCCGAAGGGGCATTGATTTTGTCCCAGGTGTCGGACGGCTTGTGGTAATCCGAGTGCAGGCCGGAAAAGAAAAACAGCACGGGAATCTTCTTGGCTACGAATGACGTGTGGTCGCTCGAAGCGTAGCCACCGGCGGAGTACTCGATCTGAAAAGATGAGTCTTTCTGCCCCTGCTCAAGGACGGCCTTGAAACTAGAACCGGTGCCGACCCCGCCGATATAGACTTTGTCATCTTTGATCCGCCCGATCATGTCCATGTTGAGCATGGCCACGGCTTTCGCCAGAGGCCGGGTGGGATCCTTCACCCAAGCGGCAGAGCCTAGCAACCCCAGTTCTTCTCCGGCAAAATCCATGAAAAGGAGGCTGCGTTTCAGTTGTCCGCGTCGCGGGGCGAGCAGGCGCGCGAGTTCGAGAACTCCGGCGGTGCCGCTGGCATTATCGTCAGCCCCGGGATGAATTTGACCGATCTGCGACGGGGCCAACGAATCGAAGTTACCCCGGCCCAGATGATCATAGTGGGCCCCGATGATGACGTATTCGTCCGATTGGCCCGGCAGCCACGCCAACACGTTGTTGACCGTGGCGCGGGTGGTCTCGATGTCAATGTGGAGTGACACATGAAGGGTTTCGGGGAAGCCGAACGACGCGGGCTTGGTGGCCGAGTTGATCTGCTCTTGCACGTCCTTCATCGATTTTCCGGCGGACTGGAACCAGGATTCGGCCGCCGCATTCTTTACCTGCACCATGACAATGCCGACATTTTCCGGACCGCTGACACTGCCAAAGCGGGTTAGAAGATCTTGTTCTCCACCTCCCAGTTTCCCGTTGAGGATGACCACCGCCTTCGCCCCGTGATTGCGCGCATTGATGGCCTTGGTGATGAGCTGGGAGTGTTGTGTAAGTCCGTGGTTGCCGCTCTTTTCCCCAAAGCCTGACGGTTCGTAGCGCAGCACGAGCACGATCTTGTCTTTGACGTCGAGTCCGGCATAGTCGTCATAGTGGAACTCGTCCGCCGTGGCGCCGTATCCCGCGAACACTAGTGGGGCCGCGACCTGGCCAGACGCCGAAAAACTGAACGGCACGAAGTCCTGATCGATTTTCAGATCATTCTTGGATCCGTCCGCCCGGATCACGAAGTGGTTGTCGGACTTGAGGCGCGCACCCGTGACAACCGTGAAAGGCTGCGCGTAGCCGTTTACCCCGGCGGGTTCAAGACCGAGTTCTTTGTAACGCTTTTCAATGAGATGTTCGGCGTGTGTCAGGCCTTTGGTCCCCGCACCACGGCCTTCCATTTCCGGAGCGGCGAGCGACTTGATGTCGTTGAGGTAGCGATTGGGATCCGCCTGCGGTACTGGAGTCGAGGCGGCAGCAAAGACTAAAGCGGCGGCAAGGATGAGCAGAAGGCGATGAAATCCCAGACGTTCCAGCATGGGCACCAATCCGTAAAGCCAGAATCGTATGAGGTGGAGCGGGGAGTGTCAATGACAGGCATCCATGGCGAGATGTCTCAGGATAAACCGTCCCGTCCTCCATCGTGCAGATTCCTTGGCTGAGGTGGGCGCTTCTAGAACGCGAACTGGACTACCGTCTCCTCAACCTGCTTCCAGGCTTGGGTCCGTGGATCGATAACGTCGAAGTGGGTTGCACCGGCGATAGCGAGCAGGTGCACGTCCTCCTTCTCCCTGCCCAAGCGTTTCTGTTTGGCGGCCACATAATCGCGGCTGAAATCCGGAGGAATGATTTCATCGGCGGAACCGTGAATCAGCCACTGGCAAGCTTGGGAAGCAGAGAGTTCCATCGGGTCCGCTTCGCGGTAGTGGTCGGGAACCTCGCTGGGTGTGCCTCGGAGAAACTCGACAACCGCGTCGTTGCTGAGGTGGAGCTTGTAAGTGCGCTGCAGGTCAACCACTCCCGCGAGCGAGACAACGCGGGTGACGTTCGACTCATGAGCGGCGAGGCAGAGCGCCAACTGGCCTCCCGCGGAGTGGCCCATCACGACGATTCTTTTCGAATCCAGATTGTGCGGTAGCGCGTTTTGCACCAGAAACTGATAGGCGGACCGGATGTCGGCGAAGGTGCCGGGCCAGGCCCCACCGTCGTTGCCCACGCGGCGGTATTCGACGTTGGCGGTGGCCATTCCTTTCGCGGTGAGAGCCGCGCACAGGTGTCCGGCGTGATCGAGATGGTATTTAGCGCGCCAGAATCCGCCGTGGATGTTGATGATAAGAGGATAGGGTGGCTTGCTTTTTTCTCGGGAGGAGGGGACACGCAGGTCGAGGAACTGGTTTGGATCGGAGCCGTAGGCCAGGCGCGCGTCGGCGGGTGGCGGCGGAAGAGTCAGGATGTCATCAGACATGGCGAAAAGATGATTCTACGCTGGCGAGGCCAGGGCGTCGTCGAGAGAGCGGCAGCGGGAAAGCCTACTCGTAACGCAGCGCTTCGATTGGATCGAGATTGGCGGCGCGCATAGCCGGGACCATTCCGCTGATCACGCCCACCACCGCAAGGATGGAGGTAGCCACGACTAGGATCATCGGGGACACGATGAGGCGGATGTCTGCGGCCTCGGCATGTTTGGCCAGTGCGCTGTAGAACGTGATACGGCCTGCCAGGATCGATACCGCATAGGAGAGCAGAATGCCGAGCACTCCCCCGGCGGCGGTGATCACCATTGCCTCGGCCAGGAACTGGAAGAGAATGTGATGACGCCGTGCCCCGAGCGCCTTTTCCACGCCGATTTCGCGAGTGCGCTGCGTGACCGAGACCAGCATAATGTTCATCAGCCCCACGCCGCCGATCCCCAGCGTGACCGTACCAATGAAGGCCAGCAAGACCTTCAGCGCCATGGTGATGATGCCGAATTGCGACAACTGTTTCTGGGCATCGAACACGAAGACGGCACGCTGGTCGTCGGGCTTGAAGTTATGGGCCGTAGCGAGCGTGTCCCGAATTGTCTTGGCCATCTTGTCGTGGTCCAGGCCCGCGGAGTCGAGCCAGATCCCGTCGAGATAGTGGTTATCCTTGATCACATCCATGGAGTTATAGGGGATGTAGACGACACGGTTGTTATCGTTGTCGCCCTCCTGCATGCGAGGCGCTCCGACCCCGATCACCTCGAAGGTGACGCCGTCGATGCGGATGGACTCGCCCACTGCGGGCATGCCGGAGAAAAGCTTGTCACGCGCTTCCGAAGCGATTACGGCGTAGAGTCCGTGCTGCAGGTTGTCGGCATCGTTGAGGAACCGACCCTCCGAGATGTCGAGATTCCATATATCCTGGATCGAAGGGTCGAGCCCCATCACGGGAAAGGTGAAGGAGCGATTGTTGTTCTGAACCGTGGAATCTTTCTGCAGCATGCGGACCACGTGGCGGCAAAGTGGCACGTTGTTGCGTAGAAGTTCGATATCGTCATTGGTGAACCGAATTTGGACCCCGGCTTTGTTGCCTCCCGCTTGCTGCGAGGTGCGTCCGGGAAATACTCCCACGGCAGTGGCGCCGAAGCTCTGAAAAATCGTCTCAATGGCTTTTCCGAAACCGTTGCCGTAGGAGAGCAGCAGGACGACCGTGGCGATTCCCCAGGCCATTCCCGCCATCGTGAGCAGAGTGCGGCGCAGGTCGTGGCGCATCGCCGAGTATGCCTGTTGGAGGAGATCACGGTGCATGTTTATTCCTTGCGGAGCGCCTCCACCGGTTCCAGCATCGCAGCCCGCCGGGCAGGGTAAAGCCCGGCAGCCACGCCAGCGACCCCGAGCGAAATCACCGCCAAAGCTGCTGTCGAAGCCACTAGTTTGGGCGGATCGAATCCCTGGCCGAGATTGACCCCCGAGAGCAGGGCCATCAACCCCGCCGCGCCCGCGATACCGATGCCGCCGCTCAGCAGGGTCAGAAATGCTCCTTCCACGAAGAACTGGAACATGATGCTGGCGTTGGTGGCGCCCACGGCTTTGCGCAAGCCGATTTCCCGAGTGCGGTCGGCGACGGCGACCAGCATGATGTTGATGATGCCGATTGCGCCCAGAGCGAGTGTGACCAATCCCACGCTCCCCAGAAACAGGTTCATCGCGTCAAAGATCTTGCCGATCTGGTCGACCGTCTTGATGGTGTCCCATTCGTCGAAGGAGTCCGGATTGCTGGCGTCGAAGCCATGGTTGCGGGCGATAATCTTGTGGACTTCCCGCTGCGCCGCCTCATGCACGGCGCGCGATTTGGGCTGATAGTTGATAAACGAGATGACGTCAGTTGCGATGCCGGTATTCAGAGGCCGGAAGTTGTTCTGCATGGCATGAAACGGGACAAAGCTGCGCAGGTTCAGATTCATGTTGTCGCCGTGGCCGATCTTCTGCAGCGTACCAATCACGGTGAAGCTGACCCCGTTGAGCAGGATCGTAGCCCCGACCGCGGGGCGGCCCGGAAACAGCGTTCGGCGGACTTCATCTCCGATCACGATTACCGTGCGCTTCTGTGCATCGTCCATGTCATTGATCCAGCGCCCTTCATTGATCGGCAGGTACCGGATCTGGTTGAACCGGGCCGGAACGCCCACGATTTGGCCGCTGGCCTGGAAGAAATCGCTGACCGCGCGAATGTCGCCGCGACTGATGGCCGGGGCCGCGGCGGACACGTTGGGGCACTCTCTCAAAATGTCTTCGTAATCGCGGTAGGTGAGGTAGTACTGGCGCAGGGCCGTGAAACTGCCTTGCATCACCGGTGCCCGGCCCGACCAGATGAACATCACGTTTTCGCCCAGGGAATCGAATTGCTTGCGATTGCCCGCGCGGAACCCCTCTCCCAAGCCCACCAGCAAGAGCAGGGAACCCACTCCCCAGGCGATGCCGAACATGGTGAGAAACGAGCGCAGTTTATGCGCCCAGAGCGCTCGAAAGGTCTGCCCGATGATGTCGAAGATATGCCGCACGTTGCTTACACATTATACGGGGCTTGATACCCCGGAATTGCCAATCGAGACGAACTATCAGGGGCGCTTTGCCTCGGAAAACGCGACACACTCCCCACCAACACGCTCCGTTGTTGGGGTCAATAAGCAACCGTTGACTCAAGCCGATGTCCGAGACTGAAGTCCGCTTTTCGATTTTCATTCCGAATCGTGCGCGAGTTGGTTATTCTCTAGCGGATGGTCACGCTTGCCTTAAGCGAATTGCTGGGCGCCACGGTGTATGACCCGTCTGGCGCGTCCAGCGGGCGTGTGCGCGAGGTAACGCTCGCTCCCCAGGAAGATCGATCCCGCGTCTCGTCCCTGATCGTGAAGACCAAATCAGGGAACCGCGTGCTGCCGCTTGCAGCGGTGTCAGAGATCAATGGCGGCGTGCGGGCTACGACCGTCTCCGCATTGTGGCCTCCAGCCAACGGAACCGAGGGTCTGTTTCTGCTGGAACGCGATCTGCTGGACCAGCAGGTGATCGACATCAACGGACGCAAAGTGGTGCGGGTCAACGATGTCGATCTTCAGGTCGACGCCTTGGGGGAAAAGGATGCCGACCGGACGCACCCCATCTTGCGCGTCCATTCGGTCGATGTAGGCGCCCGTGGCGCCGTTCGCCGCTTGCTGCGCGGCGTGGCGCCCAAGGCCGCATTGCACGCCTTGCTCGGCCGGATTCCTCCCCGCAGCATTCCCTGGAATTTCATCGACGTGATCGAGACCGATCCCGCCCGGCGCGTAAAGCTGAAGATCGCGTATGAAGGCCTCGCCAGGCTGCACCCGGCCGATATTGCCGACATCGTGGAAGATCTGGCGCCAGATGAGCGCCAGGCGGTATTTCAGACGCTCGATGAAGACGTGGCCGCCGAGGCTCTGGAGGAGGTCGAGCCCAAGGTTCAGAAAGCCATCGTGGAATCGTTGGATTCCGGGAGAGCCGCCGACATCGTCGAGGAAATGGATCCCGACGCGGCCGCTGACCTGCTAGGGGATCTGCCCGAAGAGCGCACCGAACAGATCCTGGTCCACATGGAACCGGAAGCCCAGCAGGACGTGGTTGAGCTGCTGGAGCACAGAGAGGAGACGGCCGCTGGTCGCATGACCACGGAATTCCTCGCCCTTCCGGTCGCCGCAACGGTCCAGAACGCCATCGATTCGATGCGGGAATTCGAAGGTGGAGTCGAGGCCGTCAGTACGATTTATCTGGTGGACTCGCACGGAACCCTGGTCGGGGCGGTTCCGCTCCCCAGACTGGTGCTTGCGCCATTATCCGCGCCGATGCTGTCACTGACACAGGAACCCCTGGTCCTGGCCCATGAAGGCGTCGAGGAAAACGAAGTTGCGGAGTTGTTCGATAAGTACAATCTGCAGACTCTCCCCGTCGTGGACGAGCACAACAAGCTGACCGGGGTCATCACCTCGGACGACGTCATCAGCATGCTGCGCGCAAAACTGTAGCAAAGGGCGGCATCGATTTCGCCTAAGAGTCCAAGCCTGACCCCGCACCAACTCCGGCATCTTCTATTTCGCCCGTCCGAGCACTTTTCGTTTGGTCAGATTCGCTGCGTGCGTTTATCCTGTGGCGTCGTTAGTAGGCCTAAACTGCTCCATCCATATGTCTGCGAAAAGTGCGCATGAGGTTCCTGAAACGTTCGAAAACCCGGATTCTGTTGTTCCTCGCCGTGGTCGGGCCGGGTTTCATCACCGCGAACGTCGACAATGATGCCGGCGGCATCTTTACCTACTCGCAGGCCGGGGCGCAATTCGGACATCTTCTGCTCTGGACCATGATCCCGATCACGCTCGCGCTGATCGTGGTACAGGAGATGAGCGCCCGCATGGGTGCCGTCACCGGCAAGGGATTGAGCGACCTCATCCGCGAGGAATTCGGGCTTCGCATCACCTTCTTCATGATGATCGGTATTCTGATCATCAACTTTGGGAATGTGGTGACGGAGTTCATCGGCATCGCGAGCAGCCTGGGCCTTTTTGGGTTGTCGAGATTCGTCACCGTGCCGGTGTGCGCCGTGATTGTTTGGCTGATCGTTGTCAAAGGGCAGTACAAGAGTGTCGAGAAAGTCTTCCTTGCTGCCTCGTTTTTCTATGTGACCTACATTTTTGCGGGCGTATTCGCTCATCCCTTGTGGAAAGACGCGGCCATCGCAACCTTCAGACCGCCAGCGCCCAGCGCCTTCCGCGACCAGGCCTACCTTTTTATGGTGATCGGGCTGGTGGGAACGACCATCGCACCCTGGATGCAGTTCTACCTGCAATCCTCGATTGTGGAGAAGGGCGTAACCAAGAGGGGCTACAAGGCGTCGCGCCTGGACGTGGTCACGGGATGCGTCTTTACCGACATTGTGGCCTGGTTCATTATTGTCGCCTGCGCCGCCACCCTCTATGTCCATGGGTACCGCGACATCAAAACCGCAGCAGATGCGGCCCAGGCCCTTCGCCCCTTGGCCGGGGACTACACCTACATCCTGTTTGCCGTCGGATTGTTTAATGCATCGCTGTTCGCAGCATCGATTCTTCCACTCTCTACCGCCTACACGGTGTGCGAAGGCCTCGGGTTCGAATCCGGCGTGGGAATGAAGTTCAACGAGGCCCCCGCGTTTTATTGGCTCTATACGCTCTTGATCGTGGCGGGGGGTGCGCTTGAGATCTTAATTCCGGAACAGCGGCTGATAAAAATCGCCGTGTGGTCTCAGGTGCTGAACGGCGTCGTGCTGCCCTTTGTACTGGTCTTCATGCTTCTGCTCATCAACAAGAAGGAATTGATGGGCGAGTATGTCAATACTCGACTGTTCAACGTGGTGGCGTGGGCGACAACGGTTCTGGTTATCGCATTGTCCGTGGTGTGGGCATTTGCTTCCCTTAAAGGTTAGACCAAAGAGAGAAGTGCGAGGGAGCGGAGATCGAAAACGTCACAGCAGTTTGCCGGCAGCGAGTTCGTTGACCAATGTCAGGTCCGCTTCCAGGAAATCGTACTTCGGCAGGTCTTTAGGCTCGGCCCACTGGATATCGCGGAAGATGCGGTTCTCGATCTCTCTCTGGTACTCGCGCACAATAAAGAAGCGAAGCTCGACCACGCCTCCGTTCGGGTATTCGTGCTGAATGCGTTTGACTTCGTCACCGATAGACGCCAGAATCCCCAGTTCTTCCTCCAGTTCCCGGCGGAGCGCGTCCCGGGGCTGTTCCCCTTCTTCAATCTTCCCCCCGGGGAACTCCCACTTCAGAGGCATGGTCTGGTGACGCGTGCGTTGGCACACGAGCAGCTTGCCGCCTTTTACGAGGAGGCCCGCTACGACGCGCTTCATGTTTCGGGCACACTGGCTGCCTGCAGTGCGCTAGCCACGGGATCGACGCAACTGGTGAAGGTGAATGCGAATGCAGCAACGCCAGGGGAGCAACGCAGTTCGAGTTCGTGCTGGCCGAACTCGTGGTTGTCGACGAGAAGATACATGCGCGCCGAGTCGACCACGACGTAGCTTTCGTCCTCGCCCCCGATCGCACTCGGGCGGAAACGCGTATCTCGGGCCGCTTGCCTGCGGGAGAGCGGCTTGCCATCCTGCAGGACGACAACTTCGGCCGCCGGGGAGTGGGGAGACGCCATGACCAAGTTTACGGCGGCTGCGTCGAATTTCAAACGCAAAGAATGAGGCCCGGCTTCCGCGGCTTCGAAATACTCCGCCGTCGACGCCCAGCGTCCATTCGCGTAAAAAAAATTCTCTTCGGGCTTCGCGGTGAAGGCATAGCCGGCAATCTGATCTTCCTTGAATCCACCTTCGTTGCCGATCCGCCCCCGGCGATGTCCCAGGTAAAGCTCGCCCGAGGCGCTGTAGCAGACCGCACCTGCATGATCTTCCTCGCGCACTGGCTCCATCAATTCCGGTAACACCACACTGGGATCAATCTCCCGCAGCAGTTCCTGAATCACCTGCTCGCACTCCCCGTACCCACCTTCCCCGAAGTGGCCGAAACACAGGTATCCGTCCTTGTCGAGCAAATATTTCGTGGGCCAGTACCGATTGGCAAACGCCTTCCAGATTTCTCGATCGCTGTCGATCACGATGGGGTAGGTCAGCCCGAATTCGCGAATCCCGCGCTCCACGTTCGACTCGTACTGCGCGAAGGTGAATTCGGGTGCGTGGATTCCGATTACGGTCAGACCCTTGTCCCGGTATCGCTCGTGCCACGCCTGCACGTAGGGCAGGGTGCGAATGCAGTTGAGGCAGGTGTAATCCCAGAAGTCGACGAGCACCGCGCGCCCGCGCAATTGCCGGAAGCTGAGCGGGTTCGAATTCAGCCACACCCGGCCGATCTCCGGGGCGCGCACTTTGCCCTTTTCGACTCTCATGAACCGGAGGCTTCCAGCTTCTTCCCCACCAGCCGCGCGCAGTGCTGTACCAGGTCCTGGTGCTCGGGAGTGAAAGCTGCAGGGAAGTGGCTGTCAATGTCCAGTTCGCCCACCACCTTGCCGTGGACAAACACCGGCACCACGATCTCCGATTTGGTTTCGAGCGAACACGCCAGGTATCGCGGATCCTTGCTCACATCGTCGACCACAACCGTTTGTCCGCTAGATGCGGCCGCGCCGCAGATGCCCTGATTGAGGGGAATGCGCGTGTGTGGGGTCATGGCCCCCTCGAACGCGCCCAGAACCAGCATGGGCGGTTGCGCTCCAGGTTCGAGCATGTAGAAGCCCACCCAGTTGTATTTCAGCATGCGATCATGCAGCAGCTTTACCATTGCCTGCATGAGTATCTGGGCTCCAGGGGTCGTCCGAGCCAGTTCAGTGAGTTCGTTGCGGACTTCTTCAATTCTGCGGGCGACCGGCATGGGTAAAATCTTAACTCACCGCAGGGAATTCCCGGCTGTGGAAGCCGGGACGGCAGTAATCTGCCGGATTCCTTTCGTGCGAGGGAAGAGTTCCGGGTGGATCGCGAAGGCGAGCGCCTGCAAACCCTGAAGGAGCGTCGGCGCTGGAGTGTTCAGATATTCATCCCGGACGCAGAAGACGCGGCCAGAGAGTGCTGCGGCGGTCTGCTGCCAGTTTCGCTCGCCAATGATCTTCGCCAGCGGAACACGGTCGCCTGCGCCGCACCATGCGGCGATGATGACCTCCGGATCAAGCCGCAGGATGTCCTCAGCCGAGGCCCGTCGCCCAGGCATGCCGGCATAGTCTCCTCCCGCGGCTTCGACCAATTCTGCCACCCACCGCTGCGAAGCGATGATGGGCTTGCCCCACTCCTCACACCAGACTCGGGGCCGGGCACTGGCAGACGTTCGAGCGCGCACATCGGCGATTGGGCGCTGCATGGATTGAATCACCTCTTCGCCCCGCTCCATCGCTCCGACCGCACCCGCGATAGTCGCGATGTCGGTGTAAATATCCGCCAGGGTCTTCGGAGCCAGCCCCAGAAACCGCGCACCTGCCCTTAGGATTTCTCCGACGGCCTTTTCCTGATAGGGAACCGCCGCGATCACGAGATCGGGGCGGGCCGCGACAATCTGCGCCGTGTCGGCCGTCCATGAATCGGCCAGAATGATACGCGAACCGTCCGCGACCTCAGGCACAACGTCCGCGCAATAGCGCGTGCAGGCCACCACCCGCCCGAGTTCGCCGATGGCATCTAGAATGACGGTTGCGCTGGGCTGCAGGCAGGCAATGCGGCGCGGAGTGTGAGAGCCGGGCATAGTCCTAGGATCTCAGCTGGCGCAGCGCCGCAGACAGCGTGTCCAAAGCCAGTTGCGCGGCATGCGTCGAGGCCTGCGGCAAGCCGCCGACCGCCGCGATCAGCTTCTCGCGGCCAAGCGCTCGAGTTGCATCCAGAGTCTGCCCAGCCACCAGTTCAGTCAGCGCCGATGCGCATGCCATGGACGGCACGCAGCCCTTGGCCTTGAACCGGATTTCTGCGACGCGCCCGGAATGGACTTTCAACGTTAGACGAAGCACGTCTCCGCAGGCCGGGTTCTCGATTTCCGCGGTGGCGTCGGCGTTCGCCAGTTCGCCTGGGTTGCGCGGGTTCTGGAAGTGATCGAGCAGTTGGGCCGAGTACATACAGTTCAAATTGTAATGCGACGCTACCATCGTAGGCGCAAGGGGCGTGGTAGAGCCTACGTCCGGGTTCCGTCGGGAAAGTAGATGGTCCAGCCACGCTGGCGGGCTGCCGCCTCAAGGTCAGGATTGGGGTTTACCGCGAACCCATGCTTGGCGATCGCCAGCATGTCAGCATCCCAACGCGAATTGCCAAAGGCGGCGTCGATCTCCTTCTTCACTACTTCGCGCAACGCCTTGGGCTTGCCGGGACCAGACGGGATGCGGACCAGGCGGTCGGTGATGATGCCGTTTTCGAGTTCGACTTTTGTAGCCAGGATGCGATCTTCCCCTATGCCGAACGCCTTCATGCCCACGCGAATGACCCATTCGTTCGAGGACGAAACGGCCCACACGTCACAGCCGTTCTCGCGCAGACGACCGACCAATTCGCGCACCTCGGGAAAAATGTGCCCGGGGAACTTGTGTTCCATGAAATCGGCAGCGGCCTTCATCATCACGGCCTCGGGGATTCCCTGATGCATCGTAACCATCTCGCCGCACATGTCGTCTTCGCTGACTTTGCCCGCTTTGTATTCGGCATAACGGGCAAGCATGGCTTGAGCGACGTCGGATGAAACAACGCCCTGCTTGATCTCCCAATCGAAGAATCTTTCTCCCGCGTCGCCCGACCAGAGGGTACCGTCGCAATCAAACGCCGCCACATGTGGTTTCAACTGCAGGACGGAGGCAAGAAATTCCTGTCTGGTGAGGTGCGGCGCCTGCGCCCTGAAAGTCTTCATGGTCTTCGACGATAACGTGCGCAGGCCGCGATGTGCAAACCCACCCAGAATCGGGAGACTAGAATCGTCCTCCGATGCGCCAAGTCGGACGGGGCGAATCCTATTGGGAAATCGAAGCCCCAGGTATACCCCTTAAAGGATTGCTTTGCATGATCCAGGGGGTTGATTCGTGTAACCGCGATATTTCGCCAACGATCTCCCTTGGCTATCGCCCGCTGATCTTTGGAAACTGGACGCCGAGCCATTCCCGTCGAACCGCCATATATGCTGGATGGGCTAGCAGGAGCGCCAGCAAGGCATGAAGAGCACACGCCGGCCATAGCAGGTAGCCGACAAAACCTCCGACTACACTGAGATAGGCGACATATAGAGCTGACAGCAAATTGTAGGTAAACAGAGCCGAAGTGGCGCGTACGCTTACGACACCCCCGGTCGGCCAACACGCCAGCCCTAAAGACAGAAGCCCGAATCCGCCCACCCGACCTACCGCAACGCCGCCACGAGAGAGACCGGCGCCTATGAGCAAGTGGACGACAAGACCAGGACTAGCGATCAGCGCACAACCGGCTGTCACTTCAAGCGCCGCAGCCATCATCGCCAGGATTCTAGGAGCCGAACCTACGTCAGCGGGGCTGGTGGTCTGCTGGTTCATGGCGCGGTACCAGCCTATGAGCCTCGTGTCTGCCCGGTAAACTGTCGAAAGTGACAGGGAGCACGAAATCGTCTAAGCCCAGCTTCAGCGAAAATTCGAAAGGCCAACGGGAAAAACCACCACACGATTGATGTTGTAACCAAGCGTGGGTGTTGAGGTGTTCCCTACAATTGTCAGTTTTGCCAGTTGCTGACGCAACAAACCCACGCCTAGTTTAGGGCTAATCGTTTTGTTTTTGCTCGGCCACTGACCGGGAACCCGTCACCCGGAAGTTTCGTGTCGCTCTTACGGGGGATCCCAAACACGAAGGAGAGGGAGCGATCATCCGGGATTGAACGTCCTTGGCACTCCGCGTGTCATTTTGTGTTTTGGATTTCTTGGGGAGGACGAGGAGCTTTCATGTCGCTGAAGGATAAGGTTGCAATCGTCACTGGCGGAAACAGCGGTATTGGTATGGCTATCGCGCTCGAGCTAGCCCGTCAAGGGGCAAGCATTCTGATTGACTACGTGGTTGATCGCGAGGCCACGGAAGCACTGGAAAAGCAAATTACGGGGCTGGGAGACCGAGCGTTTGGGGTCGAAGCCGATGTCAGCAAGGTCGGGGACCTGCAAAGGCTCATAGATACGGCGGTTGTCCAGTTTGGGCACATTGACATCATGGTCAATAACGCTGGCATCGAGACCCGCACTTCGATCCTCGACACCAGCGAGGCACAGTACGATCGAGTGCTTGACGTGAACCTGAAGAGCGCTTTTTTCGCTACGCAACTCGCGGCCAAACAGATGATCAAACAGGGCGGCGGCGGGCGCATTATTAACATTTCATCCGTACACGAGGATTGGCCGATGCCGGGCAATACCGCATACTGCCTCTCGAAAGGAGGCATGCGGATGTTGACCCGTACGGCCGGAGTTGAACTCGCCGCACACAACATCCTCGTCGTAAGTGTTGGACCGGGGGCGATCGCTACGCCGATTAATCTATCAACGATGAAAGATCCGGTTTTGCTGGCGAAATTGAACGGCAGCATCCCGTTGGGCCGCATGGCCAGACCCGAGGAAATCGCGACCGTGGTTGCATTTCTGGCAGGGGACGGTGCCAGCTACGTAACAGCAACGACAATTTTCGCTGACGGCGGGATCATGCAGAGCAGCCCCGGTCTCTAGACGAAGACGCTTGGCCGAGCTCTGGACAACGGGAAAGCTCTGCCTTTGATCAACCGGATGATCCGTGCTATCTAGGAACTCGCTTCCTCCAGGAATAGGTATGTAATCAGGAGAGGAGTCGGTTTACGTAACCAAGGCTGATCACAACCTTGCGCCGTTTGTTAGCCAGATCTGTCAGAAGATCAGAAGATCAGCCAGACGCTCAAGCACCAAGCCCCAATTAAAGCTGCCATCAGCGAGCCAGTTACTCGTGGCGAGCCAAGTTCCGCAGTGGTCGCAGTACATCGCGCCCTGGCGGTACATTGCGCTTAGGCTGATTCGCTCTTCACATTTAGGACAGTAAATGGAATGTCGAGATGTCGAGAGCACTTGAAAAGGCGAGCGATCCAACTCATCAATGCCGAACCCCCAATTACATTGTAGGCATTCTGGGTGGACTGTCCGAATACTACGCCAGAGTATAGGCTGTTGTGCGTAACTGTCGCAATCAGATGGGATGAGAAGGCCGGTCTCCGACGGGATGCTGTATGCTCCCAAGTTATCGACGTGCTCAAGGCACAGATAAAAAGGAGACCGGCAATGAAGAAGGTTAGCACCGCAGCAGCGCGGCAGAGCAGGAATATTTCTCAACAGAAACTGACCATTGGATTGGATCTGGGAGATCGCAACAGTTGGTACTGCGTGGTGGATGAAGCTGGGCAGATCCAGTTAGAGCAGCGAGTGCGGACGACAGCGAAAGCATTGCAAGAAGTCTTCGGCACGATGGCGCGCAGTCGCATCGCGCTGGAAATCGGGACGCATTCGCCCTGGATCAGTCGCTTGCTCAGCGAGATGGGGCATGAAGTGATCGTGGCGAATGCGCGCAAGGTGCGGCTGATCGGGGAGAGCCGCAAGAAAGACGATCGGCTGGATGCGCAGACCCTGGCTCGGCTGGCGCGGATCGATCCCGAGTTGTTGTATCCGGTGAAACACCGCAGCGCACAGGCGCAAGCGGATCTCATGATGATTCGAGCGCGCGCAGGGCTGGTGCGGGCACGAACCGGGCTGGTGAACACAGCTCGCGGGCTGGCCAAGAGTTACGGGGAACGCTTGCGCGGCTGCAACGTGCGCAACATGAATCCGGAGAAAGCGGAAAGCTTGAGTCCGGAACTGCAAGCCGCACTGGAACCCCTGTTGAACGCAATCGAGTCGCTGAGCGAGCGCATCGTGGAATACAACGATCACATCGAGAATCTGGCGCAGCAGAGGTATCCGAAGGTGGCGCTGCTGAAGCAGATCAAGGGCGTGGGCACACTGATCGCGCTGACCTATATGCTGACGCTGGAAGATCCGCATCGTTTTGGTAAGAGCCGCGACGTGGGCTGCTATCTGGGACTACAGCCGGGACGGAGAAACTCTGGACAGAGCGAGCCCCAGCTGCATATCAGCAAGGAGGGCGATCCGTATCTGCGGACGCTGCTGGTGCAGGGAGCGCAGCACATCCTGGGGCCGTTCGGCATCGACTGTGATCTCAGGCGCTGGGGCCTGAAGCTGGCCGAGCGTGGTGGAAGGAACGGAAAGAAACGAGCAATCGTCGCGACCGCGAGAAAGCTGACGGTGTTGCTTCATCATCTGTGGGTGAGCGGAGAAGTGTACGAACCGTTGCACAACAGCAGCCGAACGACCGTGGCGGCAGCCGCATAAAACAAAAAGACGAAAACAAAAGTCAAAATCATTCCAGGAAGAGAAAAGACAAAGCCCAAAGCCGAGTTTCGGTGACTGCGTTAATGGCCTGGCCCAGGTTCGACTCGGAAAGAGCCGAACCACAGGGCGCCAATCAGATGGCAGCACCGGCTGAACTGAGAACGCCCAACATGCACCGAGCGAAACGAATCGCTCCTCGAGAGTGCGGATGGAAGCATGGCGACAGTGGCCACTCGGCGGGAGAACAAAACGTGCCTAACAAAAACAGACAAGAATCCACTTGACTCCGACCGGCCTTCTCATGGAAGCCATTAAGCTCAGAACACGGCGTATTACTGCTTCGGGTCACGAGGCCAGTAGTCAGTGTTCTCATCATCGCCCTCTGCTTCATCCCGGCGACTACCGTGCTCAAATCCAGCGGACTTCCTTGATGACTACAACCATGGCTGCCTTTTGGGAAGGGCCCGGCTTCAGACCGTGAGGCACGCTCCCAAGTTCTTACTGAGATTTAGTGAGCAACGCAGCGTAGTCCTCGGGAGTGTTAATGTTCAGGGCCACAAAAGGATCACTTACGGCCACGTACAAGATATGGTCGTGATAGCGGTGCTCGACCTCGCGGGCCATGGACGTAGGCGCCTCGTTCAGAAACACTTCAATCAATTCGCGGCCCGCAAGATAGGGGTGCCCGTGCTTTCCTGAAATCTCCGGCACGACGGCCCAAATATTCGGTGGCGCGGATTCGAAGGCGTCTCGCAACAATTGCACAGTGGCCGAACTGACTGGCGGGCGATCCACAAGGGTGATGACGGCAGCGTCGCGGCCACGATTCAGAACCTCGTGCAATCCCGCTTGCAGCGAACTGAACTGGCCGCGGCTGGGATCAGGGTTCGTCACCAGCGATGCTCCGTTGGCATACGCGACCGGCGCCACGGCGGCCTCGTTTTTTCCCACTACAACCAGGATGAAGTCGGTGGAGAGTGTCAGCGAACGAATCGCAGCAGAAAGAAAAGTGTCCTTCGACACCGCCTGCCCGACGACCTGCGGTGGCCACGGAAGCAGCGCCTTGTCCGTGCCCATGCGCGAGGAATCGCCCGCAGCCAGAATCACTCCAGCAAAGCTCGGGGAGCGGGACATGTGCGGAAGATAGCAGAAAGCACGGGGAAAGTCAGTGAGCCCAAGTGCTGTGGCGGGTCCCAGTCTGACCAGATCTCATGGGAGGACCGCCGCCTTGGGCTGTCCGTCGAGCACAGCTTAACCGCCGTTTCAGTCAGAAGCGGCAAGTCGAGGCTTGACCAGCCCTTCAGAGGCTGTGGTCCTTCTCCTCCAGTGCCTTGGCCGGCGAGTCTGCGTCTGTCTCCTCGCGCGATCCCTTAAACCAACTCAGATGCGGCAGCGTGGCGCTGGCGTGCCTGCGCACCGCGATCAACTCCGCCGTAACGGCAACCGCAATCTCCTCGGGCGTGACCGCCCCAATGTCGAGCCCGATGGGCGCATGCACTCGATCGAACAGATGTGCGGGCACGCCTTCGTTCCGCAGAGCCTTGAAGATCTCGATGACCTTGCGCTTCGATCCGATCATCCCCACGTAGCGCGCCCGGGTTTGCACCGCCCAGCGCAGGATGCGCATGTCATCGCGGTGGCCGCGCGTCACGATCACGATGTAGGAAGATTCGTTCGGGTCCAGCGTCTGGGTAGCTTCCTCAAAATCGAGGGCATGCACCTCGCGTGCGGCCGGGAAGCGTTCCTTGGTCGTATACGAGGACCGGTCGTCGGTCACGATCACATCAAAGCCGGCATTTGCTGCGGCCTGACAAAGGTTTAATGAAACGTGACCTGCACCGAAAACATAAAGTAATGCTGGAGGTAATACCGGCTCCACAAAAACCTCCAGTGTCCCGCCGCAGACCAGGCCCGTGTCGTACTTCGGGTCCTGGTTCAAGTCAAACTTTAAGGTCCGGGGTTTCTCCGACTCCATGACTTCCCGCGCCGCCTGCCAGACGTCGGCCTCCACGCATCCGCCCCCAATCGTGCCCACAATCGATCCGTCATCGCGCACCAGCATCTTCGCCGTTTTGAACGACGGAATCGACCCGCGCACGTTGACGATAGTGGCCACTGCTCCGCGGCGTCCTCCGCGGCGAAGCGCGACAATCTGTTCGTAGATGTCCATGGCGAGCGCCTTGTTCTCACGATTATCAGTCGGTTAACAGGGGAGAGTCAATTCACGTTGGTGTCCTCCACCCTTCGGTTTCTCCAACGACATCTTCGCGTCCTTTGCGGTTTAAGATCTTTACTGCAAAGCCCGCAAAGAAAGCTCGCGAGGGCAACTGAGGAGGAGCAAGTTGTGGTAGCGTCCCTTTGACGCGGAGAACGCTCTTATGAAAGCCGTCCGCATTCATCAATTCGGTGGACCCGAAGTCCTGACCTACGAGGACATCCCAGACCCGCAACCGCGCAAAGATCAGGTGCTGGTTCGCGTGAAAGCCTGCTCGCTCAACCATCTTGACGTGTGGGTCCGCAAAGGACTGCCGGGCGTGAAACTGCCGCATATTCTCGGCAGCGACATCGCGGGTGAGGTAGTCGAAGTTGGTGAATACATCACCGGAGTCACAATCGGCCAGCGAGTCCTGATCGCGCCCATGCATTTCTGCGGACGCTGCGTAAAGTGCCTCGCCGGAGTGCAGAACCAGTGCCGCGAGTTCACGGTCATCGGGAATGCCGTCGACGGCGGCAATTGCGAGCTGTTCGCCGTACCGGCAGCGAACATCATTCCCATTCCCGACACGCTCGATTTTAATCAGGCGGCCAGTGTCCCGCTCGTGTTCGTGACCGCGTGGCACATGTTGGTGGGTTTGGCCGCCGTGCGACCTGGACAAACTGTCCTGGTACTGGGCGCAAGCTCAGGCGTCGGCATCGCCGCCATCCAGATCGCCAAACTCTTCCGCTGCCGTGTGATCACAACGGCCGGCGACGAAGCGAAACTCGAGAAGGGCCGTGCTCTCGGCGCGGATTTCGGCATCAATCACTACAAGCAGAAGATCTCGGAGGAAGTCCGGAAAATCACAAACAAAGAAGGCGTCGACATCGTGGTCGAGCACGTGGGCGCGGCGACGTGGGATGAGAGTATGCGATCCCTCAAAAGCGGCGGCAAGCTGGTGACCTGTGGCGCGACCACCGGTCCCACCGTGGGACTCGATTTGCGCCATCTTTTCGCGCGGCAGTTGACCCTGCTCGGTTCCTACATGGGGACGATGGGCGAACTGCATGAGGTATTGGGCCACGTCTTCGCGGGCCGGCTCAAACCGGTCGTGGACCGTCTCTTTCCGCTGAACGAAATCCGTGCTGCACATCAGTACCTAGAAAAGAGTCAAATGTTCGGGAAGGTTGTCGTGAACCCGTAGCGTCTTTCACTGCCGAGCACCGGGTGATCACCAAAGAGCCTGAGATCCCAGGAGTACAATCGGACCTTGTGTTTTTTAAGATCATCGGTCGTGTTTCGAATATTGAAACGATTGCCTCGGGCACAGGCATTCGGGAACGGCGTCGATGGTCGAAGCTCTACGGTGGCCGCCGCGGCAACCGTACAATTGGCGGATGGTAGGATGTTTCATGCGGAAGTGCACTGGTACGAAGCGCACGGCATCGGCGCTAAAGAGCACAAGATCAAGCGTATCCTGGGGATTCAATGAAGCGGACTGAACCTCGATTTGTCGTTTGCGTGAAGAGCAGTGACTACGCCGCCTCACTCGAACTTCGGAAGCTTTATCAGGTCGTTGCGGACGGGGCTGCTACTAAGCTCGGCCAGATTAGAGTCATCGACGAGTCGGGCGAAGACTATCTCTATCCTGAGGAATACTTCGTACCCGTGCGGCTACCTCAGTCCGCAGGGAGGGCTGTTCGACGGGCGGCCGCTGCAAAATAGCCGGCGCAGTGGTCCTTAAGGAATCCTCAATTGATTTAGAATGGTTTCATGTCCCGCGAACTCAACTTCGGACCCTACATCGACGTCGAGAACGGCCAGAAGACCGTCAAGGATCTCACCTTCGGCAACCCAACCCCGGAGGGACTGATTCTCACGACGATGGACTCCGCGGTCAACTGGATGCGCAAGAGTTCGATCTGGCCCATGACGTTCGGCCTCGCCTGCTGCGCCATTGAGATGATGTCCATGGGCGCGTCGCGTTTTGATATCGCCCGTTTTGGCGCTGAGGTATTTCGCCCCTCGCCGCGCCAGAGTGATCTGATGATTATTGCGGGCCGCGTGTCGAACAAGATGGCGCCGGTGATCCGCCAGTTGTGGGAGCAGATGCCCGAGCCGAAGTGGGTGATGTCGATGGGCGCGTGCGCCACCTCGGGGGGAGTCTTCCAGAACTACGCGCTGGTCCAGAGTGTCAACCAGGTGATTCCGGTGGATGTGTACGTTCCCGGCTGTCCACCGCGTCCCGAACAGCTCATCTACGCCATCACACTGCTGCAGGAAAAGATCCAGAAAGAGCGCGGCACCATCAAGAAGGCGCTGAACCTGACCTAGAAGTTGCTAGCGGTCACGGCATAGATACCCTGGTGCGCCTTTCCTTCACTGGAACAACAGGTGCGTGCCCGCAACCCCGATCCCAAAATCTCTCACGGAAGTTTGAAAACAACTGTGATCCGCTCCTGGACCGCAACCGGTCTTCCATCGAGCAGGGAAGGCCTGTAGCGCCATTTTTTGACGGCTTCGGTGGCGGCGTCAGCTAGCAGCGGGGGTCCACTGATGACCTTAACTTCGTGGATGGTTCCATCTTCGCCAATGGTAGCGTCGAGGATTACCGAGCCGGACAGCCTCTCGATTCGTGCCGGCTGTGGGTAAATTGGATCCACCCTGCGGATCAGGCTAGCTTCAGTAACGCCTTGGGAGATCGCGGCTCCCAGTTGCGGCCGCACGGCTGTTGCTGAACCCCAGTGGGCCAGCGCGTCCGGGGCACTCCCTCCTTCCACCGATACCGAAGGGGGCGGTTCACTGGCCGATTCTGGCACAGTGGATAGTGCGGGATCTTTCTGCGCTTGCTTCGGTAGCGACAGTTCCGCCGTCGGACTCGGGGCCGGATCCGCCCGATGCGGGCCGCCCGTTGCGGGCTCGATTTGAGCCGCGTTTTGCAGCACATCCTTGGTTTTCGACCGGGCGGACTGGCGGCCTGCGATTCCCGGGTCGGGCTTCGACGGCGAGACGAGTGCCGCGGGAAGGGAATGCTCCTCGGGCGTGCGGACCTTCTTTGCACGTTCGCTGGCCGCGATTTCCGAGGCCGGATCGCGCCAACTCAACCACACCACCATTGCCACCATCAGCAAGGCAATCGCCACGACTCCTGGAATCCAATAGCGCCGATTGGGAGAATATTCGTCGGAGAACTTGCTGACGCGCAGCTCCTCCGCAGAGGTGGGCGGATCGAAGGGTAAGGGCTGACTGGCCGGCGGAGTTACAGGGGCGGGAGCGGGACGCTCAGGTCGGCTTTCGCGGTCATAGGCCTTTTCGGCGACCTCCGCTAATGCCCGCAGGGAATCGATTTGTTCGCGTCCGAAGGCGTCCGCACGGGTGGAGAAGGCTTCCAGAATTCCGGCGACTCCCATGGCGCCGCGCAGGGGTACCACGACGATGGAACGAACTCCCAGCGTGAAGCAGACCTCCGGATCCACGCGCGGATCAGTGGCGGCATCGTTGCAAACCAGAATAGCCGCCGCCCGCAGGCACTCGCCTGAGATTCCTGAATCTACATTGAGCGGGGCTCCCAGCTCCGGGGCGATTTTGCCGCTCCGCGCTCGGCAACGGATGACTCCGTTACTGCGCAGGGCGAGCGCCGTTCCGTGTGCGCCGGTCAGAACCCGCGCAGCATCGGTGGCGGCACGCAGAATGGAATCCGTGGAGCGTGTGCCCGCAGCGACGGCCTGGCGCAGAACGTCTACCAGCGCGTTGGGTTCAGCGCCACCCGAGAAGCCGGCTTGCTTGACTGGCAATGGAATGGGCGGGGAGTCACGGCTCGGTACATCGGGTCCTGATGCAGGCGTTAGCGGCGAAATGTCCATGGCACGGCCCGTATGAGTCGAAATTGGCCAGTGACGAAGCCGCCTCGCATCGACGTGGCGAAAGCGCGAGTGGCAAAGAGTTTGTAGCAAAATGACCGCGCTGTCAATCCCCAAAGAGGTTCGAAGTCCACACTCAGAAGTACATGCCAACCGCAAAGGGTTCTCCAGATTCTTTCAATCTGTGATCTTCAGAGGTTGCATGCCGCGCTATAATGGACCCAAGTCGGCCCTGGGGTGTTTTATGGAACGTCTTCGTGTCGTGTCCCTCCTGTTCCTCCCCGTTCTTTTCCCGGCGATCCACGTCTTCGGTCAAAACAACAATCCGGTCCCGCCCGGGGAATCGCCGGCGCCGGTGTCGCTCAGCCGAACAACCCAGGCTCAAGTGCCTGCCCCTCCCATTCCTGCCAACGCCCCGCGCATGTCGAAACAGACGCGTCTCGAAATCATCCGCGACTTCGAAGCCCAGATCCTTTATGCGCGGACGGCCTTTCCCATGGGCGCAAAGGGACTCAAAATCAAGGACGGTCTGGTTACGCCGAATGGTCAGGAGTTGCAGCAAGCTCTGGCCCTCTGGGGGCCAGCGGTAAGGCCGGGCGATCCGGCGCACATCTCCTACGTCCAGATCAAGAATGACCACATTCATTTCGACATCAACGGCGGCCCCATTCACCGCAAAAAGTGGTACGAACACATAGAGATCAGTGGAGCGAATTCCCAGACTCCGATAACGCCCAGTGAATCGCAGCCCAATCCGCACGGGACCTATCTGGATATCTACTTCGATGAGTATGTCCCGGAAATGACCGCGCGACAGTTGCGCGATCTCCTCCTCCCCGTGCTCGATTTCAATGCCAGGAGCAAGGAAGAAGCGTATCTCGATACCGTGCCTCCCAAGGTGAGGGAAGCGATTCAGACCCACAACGTGCTGGTGGGGATGAACACGGAAATGGTGTTACACGCACGGGGCAAGCCGCCCAGAAAGGTGCGCGAGAAAGACGGCGACACCGATTATGAAGAATGGATCTACGGCGAACCGCCGCAGGACGTGGACTTCGTGCGCATTGTGAGCGACGAAGTTGTGCGCGTGGAAACCATGAAAGTCGGCGGCCAGAAGATAGTGCGCACCGACAAGGAAGTGATCCTGCCGCGCCCCGATAAAGACACGGAGGCCAAGCAGGAAGAGCGACCGCCCAACGCTCCCAGCCTGCGCCGTCCCGGCGAGGACCCTGAAAACGCCCCGAAACCTGCTGAAGGCCCGACCCCGGCCCCCCTGGGGGCGCCTCCGAGTGATCCGCATCAACCGGGAAATCCAGGCCCGGGCGGGATCGTAACCGGCGGGCGGTGAACTGACTCGGGCCCGTTGAGCACTGCGCCGACCCTGCTACCCACTGCGGAAACAGCACATCCGTATCTCAAAAAAAATGATTCCTTCCACCTGCATTGACATTCCAACTGGGGTGAAGTTGTCGAGGGGAAACCCGTGCCGGAGACTGCACGCTAAGATTCACTGCTCCATCGGAGCTGCGATACGACGAGGAGAACATGGCGAAATACGAAATTCAGAGCAAGCGTGGGGCGCCCCCGCAGGGCGCGTACTCCCAGGGATGGCGAGCTGGAGATTTCATCTTTGTGACCGGCACCGGCCCCATTGACCCGGTCACCGGAGCTCTGGTGGGCGATAGCATTGAACCGCAGACCGAGCAGACCATCGATAACCTCTCCGCCATTCTTCAGGCGGATGGAGCCTCCCTTCGGGATGTGGTCAAAGTCACGGTCCACCTCAGCGACACCGCCCTTTTCGCGCGATACAACGCAGTGTATGCGAAGCGTTTTTCAAAGCCCTATCCGGTCCGCACGACAGTCGGCAGCGACCTTGGCCATTCACCTGGCATGCTGATCGAAATCGATTGCATTGCCTACACCGCCGGGAACGCGGGGAAAAGACGAGTGCGCACTCCCAAGAAACGGGCGGCACGGCGAGGTAGAAAGTAAGGGCGACGCTCTCTCGAAACCGAAGTTGGACAAGAACTCACGGATACCGACAACGGAGCGGGAAAAGAAGGGATGGCCAATGCGTGTGCTTGGGTACACCTGGGCGGGTGTTCGAACTGCCAACCTGAAATCCACCGAGCGCTTCTTTTCCGAAGTACTGGGCCTTTCCCTCCTGCGCCGGGGTGAGGGGTTGGTCCAGTTTGAGGTACCATCGGGACAACTGTTCGAGGTCTTCGGCCCGGAGAGCCGTTTCTATCGGCTTCACACGTGTCCAGTTCTGGGCTTTCAGGTGGAGGATGTGCGGACGGCCAGGAAGGAGTTGGAGTCCCAGGGTGTCGGGTTCGTCACTGAAGTGGATGGCAACGAATACGAAGCGTGGACTTATTTTAGGGGTCCTGACGGATACCTATATGAGCTTTGGCAGACGGCGCGTCCGTGGAAAGCGCTGAAGGCCGGTGATTAGATCGCTAACGTCGAAGAGAAAGCGTTTGGTCTGCCCTCGCCAGCCGCGGTGCTTCACGTCCGCGAGCCGAAACCTCTTCCATCGACTCGATTTCGCCGTTCCGTACCAATAGCGCGCAATCGAAATTGTTCACCGTGGGGCAAATGTGACGCGGCAGGAGATACAGCAGTTCCCCAACCTGCGGACTGGTTGCTCCTTCCTCTACGGCGATGGGCAGATGCTCTTCGCTGGGCGAAAGCGGCGCAAGGTCGGGATGACCCACAACCACGCAGGTCGGAACTCCGGCATCGGCAGATACCGCCTTGTGACCAGCATCACAGGTGACAATCCCTTGGTGAGGACGACTCACCACGCGTGTCAGAACCAGCACCGCGGGCTGGTATCCATATGCACAGGGGAGTTGCTCGAGGCTGGTGGCGTCACAATAAACGATGGTTCCTGGTGAGACGCGGTGGACGAAATTGCCTTTGCGAAGTCCCGCGTAGCTCAGTGAGCACGGCAGCGTTGGCGTTCCCGCAGTAATCACTTCCGGCACATTTACGCCGGAGCGTTCCAGTTCACTCACAATTTCCAACAAACGGTCATATCCACGATGTGCCGCCTGCGTCCGCTCGTTTTCTGAGAGCGCGCCATAGTGCCCGTCATAGTAGTGCAGGCCGCGAAATTCCAATCCCGCTTCGGTTATCGCTCGCGCTAGCGCGAGCACTCTGTCACTCTGGCTCTGCTCGATCCCGGTCCGATTCATGCCTGGATTGATGTCGAGAAAAATTCCCACCCGCGAGCCGCGCCACTGGTTTACCTGGAATTGGTTCTCGGCCAGGACTGAAATGCGTACCTCCGGAAACTGTTGGGCGATGTCCCCCGCCCGGCGCGCATTCGCGCCCATCGAGGGATAGGCAAGGAGCACGTCGCCCGCGCCGCTGCGGCAAGCAACCAGCAGCTCCAGCGTGGTCGCGCACTTGAAATTGCGGATGCCCCGCTCTACCAGCATGCGCAGAGTATGCCCCAGCTTCGCGGTCTTGATGTGCACCCGCCAGCGATCCGGGCTTCCGCCCAGCAACTGCAACGTCCGCTCTATATTTGCGGCGATGACTTCCGGATACATAGCCAGTGCGGGGGTCAGAACGTCTTCGATCCCGGAAACGCGATAGCGCTCGTCCCAGCTAAATTCGCTCAACATGGACTTCTGGATTGCCATCCAGGCCTCGATGATAGCGCGTAAAGGGATTGAGAGCCAAAGCACCACCTTCGCGTTGCACGCGTCCGCAGGGCAGGTATCCGTCGAGAAGTAGAGCACGAGACGTAGAGCTGGTTGACGACCCCCATGGCGGAGAGTAGGCTCGCTGAACCTTCTTGGCAAACGGGGCCCATTTGGCAGATCAGACCAGAAGAGCGGATTTAGTTCGCGGCTTAGGCTTGTGGTCCGCGACCGCGATCGTAATCGGCGACACGATCGGCACCGGAATCTTTCTCGTCACCAGCGACATGGCCCGCGTCGTCGGGACGGCCACGCTGGTGTTCGCGGCGTGGATTACCGGTGGCCTCATCGTGCTGTGCGGCGCCTTCTGCTATGCCGAACTGGGCGCGGCATTCCCGAAAGCCGGAGGCCCTTACGTCTATCTGAACTTTGGCCTCGGTCCTCTCTGGGGATTTCTCTTTGGTTGGATGAGTTCGTTTCTCGAACGGCCGGTAGCCATGGCCACTCTGGCGGCAGGATTCCTCAGATTCCTGGGATTCCTTTTCCCCGTTGTGGGCACGCCCTTGCTTTCTGGCCATCTGGGAAATTACGAATTTACCTTCACTGCGGCACAGCCGTTGGCAGCCCTGGTGGTGCTGGCCGTCACCGCAATCAACTATCTGAGCGTCCGTTTGGGTGGGGCCATCCAGGTGCTGTTGACCTGCCTGAAGATGGGAACGATCTTGGTGATTGTCATTGCCGGTGTTTTGTTCGGAAGGTCACATGCTATCGAGGCCGCCCCGCTGGTTTCACCTTGGAGTTGGGGGACCATCGGCGCGGTGTTGACCGCCCTCGTTCCCGCCATGTGGGCCTACAACGGTTTCAACGACCTCGGTGACTTGGGGGAGGAAATCGAGCACCCTCAAAGAAACATCCCGATCGCCATTATCCTGGGACTGGTCGCGGTCGGCGGCCTCTACCTGTTGGCGACTGTGATTTATTTCCACATTTTGCCGTTCGCGCAAATCGCTTCTTCGCAGCATGTTGCATCGGATGTAGTGCAGTCGTTCGCCGGTACTCGAGGGGCAGCCTGGCTCACGGCCGCCATGGCCATATCGGCATTAGGCGCTCTCCACGTGGTGATGCTTACCGGGGCCCGCATTCCGTATGCGATGGCGCGGGACGGCGTCTTCTTCCAGTTTGCCACGCGGATCCAACCTTCCTTTCACACGCCCAGTGGCGCGTTGATCTTTCTGGGCGCCATCGCGGCCCTGCTCGCATTAACGGGCACGTTTGAAGAGCTATATTCGCTGTTCGTCTTCGCGGTCTGGATTTTCTTCGCGCTGACGGCGATCGCACTCCTTCGTTTGCGCAGAACGGCGCCGGATCTCCCGAGGCCTTACCGCGCCTGGGGGTACCCCTGGACTCCACTGATTTTCTTATTGGCGGCCGTCGCGTTGACCATCAACCTGTGGATGGTCCGGCCGGTGCGCTCCTCGCTCGGACTCGCAGTCATCGTGGCAGGGATTCCATTCTTCTACCGGTGGCGCAAATCGCCTCGCGCATCTGCCGGGCCAGCGGCATAGTGCGATTGGCTAGACGCGGCAATGACCTACTTGTCCGCCAGCACCACCAACGCGGCCAACGCGGCCGCCTTGTGATCCTTGGTCCAGGGCGGGCCGACAGACCTTCCCAGAGTCGTAATCCTGCGCTGCAATAATCCTGCCTCTTTTCCTAACACTGCTTTCGCCCGCTCCTCGAGTTCGCGCTCTGGAATTGCCAGGATAGCAATTTTCAACCGTTCACAGGCTTGTCTGACAACGTTGCGAAAGAATTCGCCTTCCGCCGTATGAATCAGCGGGTGCGCTGCAAGAATTTTCGCAAGAGGCGGGAGAGCCCGACCGGAGGCCAGCAGGACCGCAGCCTTTTCAGTTCTATACTTGCGCTGCTCTAATCCCCGAACCACCTCTCCGACCGCCGCCAAAGCCAGACGTTCTGAGAGGGCTGCACAGTTTGCAATGTGCCTCTCCGCCTCTGCGATTTCAAGGCTGGCCCCATAGTGATAGGGCTGTGTGGCCCCGGGCATTCCCGAATCCGTGACGACAATGCGCCGCCGGTCCAAAATCTCCACCGAGTGGCCGTCACCGGACACCGCTATGAGCACTCCCCAGCCGGAGTGCATTCGAAAACCGAGGGCTGCCCGTTTCATCCTGGAGTTTCCTCACTTCGTACTGAACAAGTGTAGCAACGCTTTAAGACTCATTTCGCAGCGACGGTCGGTACCACATCCGCAAACGAGAACACAAACGAAACGTTGGGATGCTCTTGCCCGTGCGCCCAACACTCCGACATAGATCATCAACTGTCATCTTGAGCGAAGCGAAGGACCGAGGCATTCGCTGGCGGCATCAGCGCTGACGGCGAGTACACAGGTCCTTCGCTTTGCTCAAGATGACAGCTGTGATCTATGATTCGAACTTTGGGGACTCTGGCACCAGGCTCATGCTGTCGCACGGGCAGCAGCTAATTCGAGCTAGGTGGCCTGAAGCCGGATCATCCCGGCCCCTTGACGATTGTGTTGAATGCTACTTCGGAGGCGCAAAAGTAGTCCTGAAGTTGAGGAACTCTTGCTGCCCGCCGAGCTTCGGGAGGATAGTGCTCTCCGCTGAGTTCCACGGACGACTTACCAAATATTCGATAAAATCACCGAATGCCCGTCGCCATCCAATGCCGCGACCTGCGCAAGACCTATGACGGCAAAGTCGAGGCCGTGCGCGGGCTGAACCTCGAGATCCAGACCGGCGAATGCTTCGGTCTGCTCGGGCCGAATGGGGCGGGGAAGACTACGACCATCGAAATCCTCGAAGGCCTGCTCGCTCCAACTTCCGGCGAGGTATCGATCCTCGGCCACAGCTGGCGCGAGAACGAACGGGAGATGCGCGAGTGGCTGGGCATCTCTCTGCAGGAGACGCGTCTTTCGGAGAAACTCACCGTCCGGGAGACCATCGAGCTATTCGCCAGTTTCTACCGCGAACCGCGCTCGTCGAACGAAGTGCTCGAGCAGTTGCAACTCACTGAGAAAGCCGATTCCTGGGTTGGAAAATTGTCTGGCGGGCAGCGTCAGCGCCTGGCCGTCGCGACCGCTCTGGTGTGTAATCCAAAGATTCTGTTTCTCGACGAGCCCACGACTGGGCTGGATCCCCAAAGCCGCCGCCAGTTGTGGGACATCATCCGCGCCTTCCAGCGCGACGGCGGCACCGTCCTGCTCACCACGCATTACATGGATGAAGCCGAGCGCCTGTGCGATCGACTGGCCATCGTGGATCAGGGCCAGATCATTGCCGAGGGTTCACCTGCCGATTTGATCGATCGACTGGGCGGACATCACGTGGTTGAATTTTCCACGAGCGGCAACGGTGACGGCGCCGCATTACAGGTGTGGCGCGGTCTGCCCAGTGTCGAGTCGGTGCGCGAGGACGATGGCATGGTCGCGCTGAACGTTAAGCAGCCGCACCTGACGATTCCTGCTCTGCTCGAGGCGATCGATAAGGAGGGAAGCCAGTTGCAGCATCTGACCACGCGGCAAGCCAGTTTGGAAGATGTATTTGTACGCTTAACGGGACGCCACCTGCGGGAGCAGTGAACCGTAGGATGGAGCCGGTGTGTTGGTCCGTAGGCCGGAATCAAATTTATGAGCGTTGCACAGGAAACACCGGTCACCACAGGACAAGCGCCGCGGGCCGTCCCACGGCGGAACGGGCGATGGGCCGGCTACACCCATCTCCTGATGGCGCGCCTGCTCGAACTCAAGCGCGAACCCGAGGTCGTCTTTTGGGTTTTCGTGTTCCCGTTGTTGCTCGCACTCGGCCTCGGCATTGCGTTCCGCAACAAACCTGGGGATGTTGTGCGGGTGGCGGTCGTGGAAGGAACAAGGTCACAAGACGCGCAATCGCTGCTCGCACGCTCACCGCAACGCGAACTTTTCAAAATGCAGGCGTTGCCGGCGGATGAAGCGCAAAAGGGATTCCGCCTCGGCAAATTCGATCTCGTGATCGAGCCCAACAGCAACGGAGAATTGGAATACCGCTACGATCCCGCCCGTCCCGAAAGCGTCCTGGCAAAAGCCGAGGTCAATGACGCGCTGCAATCCGCTGCCGGACGAAAAGACGTAGTGCCCACCGCGGTGGTGACATCGTCCGAGCCGGGCTCCCGCTACATCGACTTCCTGGTTCCCGGACTCCTGGGCATGAACCTGATGAACTCCGGCATGTGGGGGATCGGGTTCGCGCTGGTCGATATGCGCCAGCGCAAACTGCTCAAGCGCTTTGTGGGCACGCCCATGCGCCGCGGAGATTTCCTGCTGGCGATCATGACCAGCCGCCTGTTGCTGATGGTCATTGAAATCGGCCTGCTGCTGGTGTTTGGCGTCATCTTCTTTCACATGCGTGTGCTCGGGTCGGTATTCTCGATCGCGCTGCTCGGGGGTTTGGGATCGCTCACCTTCGGTGGCGTTGGCCTCCTGACCGCAAGCCGCGCGCAAAAAATTGAGAGCATCAGCGGCCTCATCAACCTGGTCAGGATGCCGATGTGGATTTTCTCGGGCGTGTTTTTTTCCTACGAGCGATTCCCGGCGGTCATCCATCCCCTGATCAAGGCGTTGCCCCTGACTGCGCTTAACGACGCACTGCGGGCCAGCATCCTGGAAGGCACGCCGCTCCTGCAGCAATGGCCGCGCTTGCTGGTGCTGGGTCTGTGGGGTGGAATTTCGTTTGTGCTGGCGCTGAAATGGTTCCGCTGGACCTAAGTGTGCCTCTCGTAACCGCGTCCCAGATCCGCTCTGTCATTTGGACGCGCGATTGCACAGTTCTTTCGCTTCGCTCAAGATGACACTCAATTCTGTAGCGAAGGGTTTTGGACACTTCACGAGAGACGGGAAAATTCCGCAGTTACTGTCTGTTGTTGAGCCCCGCGAAGCCCCGCTCGTAAGTCTTGGGAGAGGTTACGAACGAGGCCGTCTGCGGTGCTTGCGAAATGACTGCAGTTACGACTTGACTAGCTTGGCGGCTTGCTTCCGCACTTTCGCCCAGCGCAGTCTTTGCGCGGCGGCGATCCGATTGCGGGCTTCTTTGCTCAAGGTGCGTCCGGTATTCTTGAGCTTCTTCCCGCCGGCATGGCCGAGCGCTTCCAGCGCTTTCCCCACTTTTCCCATCTCCTTTTCGAGACGGGTGTACTCGTTCCGCAGGGAACTGACTACCTTGTTCAGGTTGGTCATTTATTACCCCCTCATAAGTCAAGGCTAACATGGAAGAGCCAAGTAGGAGTTGCGAAGAATATCCCCCTGGTAGGCAGTAGAATGGTCGGGTCTGCGCCTGACGCCCGAACGAGGTATCTGACTCAGCAAGTCCGGCTTGGCCGGAACCCACTCTAGCGGCAAGCGCGGAGTAGGACTGGGGCTTGATCAAATTCCCATACTTTCGCGGCCTGAGACGGCTCTTGCTCGTCGTACTGGCCCTGCTCGCAACCGACACTCTTCGTGCAGACGGGCCCTGGCGTGAAAAGCCCATCGGCGATTGGGACCGGAGTGATGTACGCAAGATATTGTTTGATTCACCCTGGGTAAAGCACTTTTCGCGCACCCGGCGAGCCTTGGAGTTTGAGGTCCCCGATCAAGGTCCCTCGGGCATGGAACTGCGTGGCTACCACGCCAAGGAATCGAAAGAAGACGGGGCTGAAACTGCGGAGTTCTACATCCGCTGGGTCTCCTCGCGCACGCTGCGCGAGGCGTTGGCTCGCAGGCTGGTCCTGCTAGGCAGCCCTCACACGGCCACGATGGAAGTACCGAAAGCTCTCGACGAATTCCAGGTTGCCATCGCCGGACCGGACATGTCAGGATTCGACAAAGCGAGGGAACTAACTCTGAAGTCTAAGTGCTACTTATGGATCAGTCCCAAGCGCAAGATTCCGCCGTCGCGCGTCGAATTCGCGCGGTCGGCCAACGGCAAGGTGCGATCTGTCCTGTTCCGCTTTCCTCGGACAACGGTGGATGGTGAACCGTTCATCTCGACCCACGACACGAAGGCTTGGTTTATCGAACAAGGCGGTGATGTTGAGATTCGCGTCGGCTTCAACCTTAAAGCCATGGTCGACGGCAACGGGCCAGACCTGTAGTTCGTGCTGAGGTCTATCCGACGCTGGCCAAAAATCGCGGTGCCTGCCGAGCCTTCGTGGCTTGCTCGAACGAGTAAGCCAGCTTGATTAAGGTAGGCTCGCTCCACGCGCGCCCGAAGAATGAGATGCCCACCGGCAACCCGGAGACGAAGCCGGCGGTCACGTTCATGTTGGGATAACCCGCGACGGCGGCGGCGTTCGAACTGCCCCCCGCCACATGATCACCATTGACCAAATCCGTAAGCCACGCCGGCCCCCCGGTGGGAGCCACAATGGCGTCAAGGTGATATTTATCCATGAGCGCGTCGATGCCCTCGGTGCGGGCCAATTGATGATTCTTCGCCAGCCCGTCGACATATTCTTTTTCTGTAAGTGGTCCCTTGGCCTGGGCTTTCAAGAATAAGTCCTGCCCGAAGTAGGGCATTTCTTTTTGCCGGTTTCGTTCATTGAATTCGATGACCTCTTTCAAGGAATGCACCGGCGCGCCCGGGCCGAGTCGCGCCAGGTAGGTGTTCAGGTCGGTTTTCAGTTCGTACAGGAAGACTAATAATTCGCTCTCGTCAAACTTGCCCAGAGTTTCGATGTCGGCCGGGTCCACCAGCGTAGTCCCCTGCTTTTTGAGCACGTCGAGGGACTGCTCCATGAGTGCATCCACGGCATCGTTGAAGCCAAAAAATCTTCGCGCCACGCCGATGCGGGCACCATTGAGGCCCTTCGGATCGCAGTACTGCGCATAATCGGTCCGCGATTTGCCCGCACTGGCCGCCGTGGCCGCGTCGTCAGGATCGACGCCGGTGAGCGCACCCAGCAGAATCGCCGCATCGCGCACCGTGCGGCACATCGGTCCCGCGCCGTCCTGGCTATGGGAAATCGGGATAATGCCGGCGCGGCTGACCAGGCCCACCGTGGGTTTGATTCCCGCAAGTCCGTTCGACGACGACGGACAAACAATGGACCCATCAGTTTCAGTTCCAATCCCGACGGCAGCCAAGTTCGCGGAAATGCCCGCGCCCGTGCCCGAACTGGAACCACAAGCATTGCGGTCGAGCGCGTAGGGGTTCTTCGTCAGACCACCGCGCCCGCTCCATCCGCTGACCGAGTGGCTGGAACGAATGTTCGCCCACTCGCTGAGATTGGTCTTGCCCAGAATCACCGCGCCCGCCGCTCGCAACCTCTGCGCCACGAAAGCATCCTTCGCCGGTTTCGAGCCCACCAGAGCCAGCGATCCGGCTGTGGTCATCATGTGGTCTGCCGTGTCGATATTGTCCTTGATCAGCACTGGGACCCCATGCAGCGGTCCTCGCGGCCCCTTAGCCTTGCGCTCCTGATCGAGCGTCTCGGCAATGGAGAGCGCATCCGGATTGAGTTCGATGATGGCGTTCACCGCCGGCCCGCGCTTGTCGATTTCATTAACGCGCACCGTGTATTTTTCGACCAATGAGCGCGCCGTATATTTGCCGGATGCCATCCCATCCTGTAGTTCCGTAATGGTGATCTCTTCGAGTTCGAATGGCTTGACCTCGGCGGCGATCGCAACGGCGGACGACGCGATCTCCCGGCCTGCGCTGAGTGCCGGGCTGAGCGCGGGATGGATCATCGCCGCCGCGCCGGCGGTCAAGGCAGTCTGCAGAAAAGCGCGGCGGTCGCCCGTTGTTTTAGAAGAGGGAGCATTTCCAGCCATGTTGTTGGGTGTCCTCAAGCGCGACGAACATAGTAATGCAGCCGCAAAGAAAATGCAGGCTAAGGATGGCAGGCAGTCGATGACGAGCGGCGCAGGCGTCTCGCCGGCTGTCCCCGGAACGTCGGAGCAAGAGGCGCAACCCGCTGGCCATAAGTCCAGTCAGCTCCCAGTCGGTATCCCGGCAACGTAGCCGCGCCAGGTTGTGAGCAACTCCCCGCGGTGATAAGCTAGCTTCGTTGACGGCCCTGAGCGGGAGTAGTTCAGCGGTAGAACGCCAGCTTCCCAAGCTGGATGTCGCCGGTTCGATCCCGGTCTCCCGCTCCATTTCTTTCTCCGCCGCACAAACACCCTAGGTCGTAGATCACCATCAGCCCGCGCCCATACCTACCAGGCTGCGGAAAAAGTCCGTTGCCACGCCACAGACGACCACAGGGGCTAAAGCCCGCATTGATTCCATGTGCTTTACGCGGCCCTGAAGGGCCGCTCTTCCACGGAAACGTGGGCGTTCCGAGTTTTCCGCAGCCTGCTAGCGCCGTCCGCACGCGATTCCCTGTGAACTCAGAGGCGGAGAAAGGGACAGGGCTTGCATCATGAAGGCAATCACGAAAGCGGACGACACGGTTATGACCTGGTGAAAAATAGAGCCTGCACGAGGATCAGGGCTCTGGGGTTACACCGCCTGCTTTATGTGCGAGGCGGGAGATTCTTGCTTGTCGGGTGTTTTCAGCGCAGCCAGCAGGTTGTTGTGGAGTTCTTCTGTGTACCAAACCGGCGCATACATCTCCAGAAGCTTGTACAGTTCCTCGAGCAGGTTCCTAAGGTCCTGAGCCTGTTTCTCTTGCGACCCGTTCATACGGTGATCCCTTGAGGGCCAACGAACAAACGCTGCGACGGGCCGCTGAGGATGTTCATCTTTTTCCTGTGCGCTCCGCCGATCGCTGTGAGACAGCGAATCGGCTGGGTACCACCATTCTGAGACAGTGTAATTATTGTGAAACAGATGCTACCACCGCTGTGTCCGGGAGCCGCAAACAATTTGTCAAATGTATGCACCAGAGGTGCATGGGCCGAAAGTCGGAGGCGCCCGGCGTCTGCGATTGGGACCGGTCAACGTTAGGGAAGTGCAGTCCGGCCTTTGAGGTTCGACATTCGGTCGTCCGCCTTCCACCTTTGCTTCTTCTTCGCGGTGGTGTCGACTGCGTCGAAATGCCACCTACGCAGCTTACTCTCCATCCATCTGCCCTTTTTACATTGGTTTAGCCACGAATGCTAAAACCGTGATTGCGATCACGAGGAACCGTGATGAGGGCCATTTGCCCATCAGACGGCTTCGAGGAAGATGTCCTTGGAGAAAGCGGAGATGTGACCGCTAGGCACATCCCCCCCTGGCACGACGGCATCGAGAGCAGTCGAGGCAGGGGTGAAGCTGGAGGTAGCGATGGGCACAATTGAAGTCCATGAACCAGAAGTTCAGGAAGTAAAGCCGACAATCGGCGGAACAGCCGCAGTCCTGCCACGTTCACCACTCGTCACGGGGCCACCGCTGCAGCCGCGGCCCATGTTTTCCGACAGCCTGCTGGAATTTGGAACGCAGAGGAAGCGCAAGGCATTCGCGACGACAACTTCATTTATTTTGAATTGTTTGGCAATTCTGGTCATGTTAGCCGTCCCGCTGATGTTCACCGAGGACTTGCCCAAAGCGCAATTGCTGACGTTTCTCGTGGCGCCGCCGCCACCACCACCGCCCCCTCCCCCGGCCGCACAGGTGCAGCGGGTAGTCCGACAGATTCAGACCGACATGCTCAACAGCGGGCAGTTGCGTACGCCCACCAAGATTCCTGAGAAGATTCAGATGATTAAGGAAGAGGAAGCACCACCGCCGATGCCCGCTGCCGGAGGAGTGGTAGGAGGCGTCCCCGGAGGGATTCCGGGCGGACAAATGGGAGGCGTGATTGGCAGTGTCATCAGCTCCACGTCGAGCCTCGCGGCGGTTCCGAAGTTCGTGCCTGCGACTCCGCAGCGCATCCGCATTTCTGGTGGCGTAACCAAGGGACTGCTGATTCATCGGGTCGAACCGACCTATCCGCCATTGGCAAGGGCAGCTCGAGTTCAGGGTGATGTGGTGTTGAACGCCATCATCGACGGCAACGGCCAGATCCAGAACCTGCAGTTGGTCAGCGGCCACCCCATGCTCGTGCCCGCTGCCCTTGCCGCAGTCAGACAGTGGCATTACAAACCGTACCTTTTGAATGGGCAACCGGTAGAGGTCGAGACCACGATCACCGTGATCTTCACGCTCTCCTCTTGAGATGGGGACGGCGCCGACTGGGAGCGCCAGGAGTCTAAAAATGGCTGCAGAATATACCTATCGCGTTTCGGCCTGGTGGACTTCAGGCCGCACTGGGCTGGCCAAGTGCGAGTCCTCTCCGAATACGATCCATTTCTCCGAGGCCGCCGAGTTGGGAGGTCTGCAGGGCCGTTGGACTCCCGAGCAACTACTGCTCTGCGCCCTGGCGGGTTGCTTCACCACCACGTTCCACGAGGTCGCGCGCGTGGCGAAATTTGACTACACCGACCTGGAAGTAGAGATCGAAGGCAGTGTCCGCCGCAACCGAAATGCCGGCTGCAACTTTGACGAAATCCTGATTCGTCCCCGATTAACCGTACATTCGGAAGAACTGCGCGAGACCGGACTTGCCCTGCTGCGCAAGACGAAGGCGGTCTGCATGATTTCACGAGCCATCACCGTCCCGCAGACTTTGGAACCCACCGTCGAAACCGGAAAAGTGCCGGTCGAGGGCTGGAACAATCAGGACGCTGTCGTGAAACTCGGGGTGTAATGGACGGCCCGAAAAAGGGCAGGGGGTGTCTATGATGTTCTCTTACAGACTGGTCCGTCTGATTGAAACGCATGCCGATGCGCTCGCGGCGGGACTCGAAGAAAGGGTTCAGGGTAGTCTGCAGGTCACGCACTTTCGCGATATCTCTGCCCACGAATTGAGAGACCGGGTTTACGAGATCTACCGCCACCTGGGCGAGTGGCTGCTGGGCAAGAACGAACTGGATATCGAGCACCGCTACCGCGAGATCGGAACTCGCCGCGCTCGCCAGAAAGTGCCGCTCAGCGAGGTCGTCCAGGCCATTGTTTTGACCAAGGAAAATCTCTGGGACTTTCTCAAGAGCGAAGCCGTGATGGATCGCGCTATCGAAATCATGGGCGAACTGGAACTTCTGCAAATGCTCGAAATGTTCTTTGACCGGGCGATTTATTATGCCGCTGTGGGGTATGAAGAGGAAGTTGCCCGGGGTGCGCGTGAAGAGGGCGCGCTGCGGGCCAGTTAGGGGAGCGGACAACAATGTCGATGTCGTGGGAAATGGATTACAAGAAGCGGCTGAAAACCGCTGATGACGCGCTGCGCTGCGTCAAGTCAGGGATGCGGGTCTATATCCAGCCCGGCTGTGCGGAGCCCGAAACGCTGGTCGAAGCACTGATGAAGCGGGCGCCGGACCTGCACGATGTGGAAATCGTCCACATGATGACCATGGGCTGTGCTCCCTACGTGGCTCCCGAGATGGCGGGGCACTTCCGCCATAACGCCATGTTCATCGGCTCCAACGTGCGGGCCGCAATTAACGATGGCCGCGCGGACTACACTCCGATCTACCTGAGCGAAATTGAGGGACTCTTTGAGAGCGGGGCCATGCCGATCGACGTCGCCCTGATCGAAGTGTCCCCGCCCGATTCCCATGGATTCTGCAGCTTTGGCGTGGGCGTCGATACCACCCTCACCGCCGCTAAATGTGCGCGCTATGTGGTCGCGCAAATCAACGACAATATGCCGCGCACCTACGGCGACAGCTTCATTCATGTAAGCGATATCGATGCCTTGGTCGAGTCGTCGCGCCCCCTGTGCGCCCTGCCGAAACCGGTTGTGAACGATCTGCAGATCGCGATCGCGCGCAATGTCGCTGGGCTCATCGAAGACGGGGCGGTGCTACAAACCGGCATTGGCGGCATCCCGGACGCGGTTTTGCCGATGCTGATGGACCGCAAAGATCTGGGTGTCCACAGCGAACTGGTGTCCGATGGCGTGATCCCGCTGATCGAAGCCGGAGTCCTCACCGGGGCTCGGAAAAACTTCAAGCCCCGCAAGATCATTCTGGGATTCGCGCTGGGCACCAGGCGCCTGTTCGAGTTTGTGGACAACAATCCCATTTTCGAATTTCATCCCACGGCTTATACCAATGATCCCGCCCTCATCGCGCGCAATGACAAGAT
The DNA here is from genome assembly GCA_049792875.1 of Candidatus Sulfotelmatobacter sp. Lineage (GTDB taxonomy): Bacteria > Acidobacteriota > Terriglobia > Terriglobales > Acidobacteriaceae > Sulfotelmatobacter. Next base: position 25,898 of record JBARBI010000031.1, on the reverse strand, counting down.
GGTCGCGATCAATTCGGCCCTGCAGGTCGATCTGACCGGACAGGTCTGCTCCGATTCCATCGGCAATCAGTTCTACAGCGGCATCGGTGGCCAAGTGGATTTTCTGCGCGGGGCCTCGCGGTCCAAGGGCGGCAAGCCCATCATCGCCCTTTCATCGACAGCGAAGCAGGGCGCAATTTCGCGGATCGTTCCCACGCTGGATCCGGGAGCGGGAGTAGTTACCTCGCGCGGCCTGGTCCGCTACATCGTGACGGAATACGGGATTGCGTATTTGCACGGCAAGTCGATTCGCGAGCGGGCCAAAGCGTTGATCGAGATTGCCCATCCCGATTTCCGCAGCGCGCTCTACGAATACTGTGAAAAGACCAAGTGGTTGCAGAATCCGCAAGGGGCTCAGACGGCAGTATCGAGGTGAGGAACGATGACGGGTCCAGCGCGCGGCAATATAACGATTGATGTCGAGGAGTGCAAAGGATGCGGGCTCTGCGTGGAGTCCTGCCCGCCCAAATGCCTGGAGCTTGCCCCGGAACTAAGTTCCTACGGGGTGCACCCGGCGCGTTATACCGGACACGACTGCACCGGATGCGGCATTTGCTTCTATTGCTGCCCGGAGCCGGGGGCCATTGTCGTCTACCGGCTGGTCTCGCCCCCCAAAGCGGTTGTTGCCTCGGCCCAGCCAGGAGGCGAACATGCGGCAACTGTGTAAAGGCAACGTCGCCGTCATCAAAGGCGCAGTGCTGGCTGGTTGCCGTGCTTACTACGGATATCCCATCACCCCCGCCAGTGAAGTCGCTGAGGCCGCCGCGCTCTATTTTCCCGAGGTCGGCGGCACCTTCGTGCAAGCCGAGAGCGAGACCGCTTCGATCAACATGGTGTACGGCGCGGCCTCCGCTGGGGTGCGTGTCATGACCGCCTCCTCCGGCCCCGGTCTCAGCCTGATGCAGGAAGGCATTTCTTATCTCGCGGGAGCGGAATTGCCCTGCGTCATTGTGGACGTGATGCGCGGCGGACCCGGCCTGGGCAATATAGCTCCCGAACAGAGCGACTACTTCGCCATGGTCAAAGGCGGCGGGCACGGCAACTACCGCAACCTGGTGGTCGCCCCGGCCTCCGTCCAGGAGATGGCCGACCTGACCATCCTTGCCTTCGAACTAGCGGACCGCTACCGCAATCCCGCCATCGTGCTGACCGACGGTTTCGTGGGACAGATGATGGAACCGCTGGATCTGGAGTATCGCGAAATCCTTGCCCCCGAAAAGCCCTGGGCCGTGCAGGGAACTGCCGAGACTCGCAAAAATATGGTTAGCTCGATCTTCCTCGAATCCAATGCCCTGGAAGAGCACCAGCGCCGCATGGAGGCGAAGTACATCCGCGCGCAGCAAGTGGAAACGCGCTGGGAAGAGTACTGCACCGAAGACGCCGAACTGATCGTCGTCGGTTACGGCATCGTCTCCCGCGTGCTACGTTCCGCGGTGGACGAAGCCCGCAAGCGGGGAATGAAGGTCGGATTGTTCCGGCCGATTACGTTGTGGCCGTTTCCCTCGAAGGAACTGTTGGCAACGGCGCTGCGGACGGAGAAGCTTCTCGTCGTGGAACTGAGCAACGGCCAGATGGTGGAGGACGTCCGTCTTGCCTTGGATGGCAAGCGTCCGGTGGAGTTCTACGGACGCGGCGGGGGAAACGTTCCGTCGGTCGACGAGATGATCGCCAAGATGGAAGAGTTGATGCCGGCGTCGGTGTAAGAACACGTAGCCCCGGACGCATTCGTCCGGGGGGCAGAAGCGAATGCTCGGTGGGCGGACGAATATGCGTCCGCCGCTACGGGGGAACAGGTAGCTGAAGGCGGCAGGGGGAAGCAAATCATGGCAGTTCACGACGTAGCCCTGGAGGAACCCAAGGTGAGCACCGACAAGTACGAAGTCGTGCACCAGAAATCCGAAGTGTTCTATCCGGAGTACGAGCGCAAGAGCGATCTGAAACATCAGACGCACTATTGCCCCGGATGCGGCCACGGCGTGGCGCACAAACTCATCGCCGAAGCGCTGGAGGAACTGGGACTCCAAGATCAGACGATCCTGGTCAGCCCCGTAGGCTGCTCAGTATTCGCGTACTACTACTTTGACGTAGGCAACGTGCAAGTCGCGCACGGCCGGGCTCCCGCCGCCGCCACCGGCTTGAAGCGCGCCTGTCCCGACAAGATCGTGATCGCCTATCAGGGCGACGGTGACCTGGCCGCAATCGGCACGGCAGAAATCGTGCATGCCGCCAATCGTGGAGAAAAGATCAGCGTCTTTTTCGTCAACAACGCGATCTACGGCATGACCGGCGGTCAGATGGCCCCCACTACGCTGGTTGGTCAGCGCAGCACGACTTCGCCCTGGGGCCGGCGCCCGGTGAATGAAGGCTTCCCCCTGCACATGGCCGAAATGCTCTCGTCGCTGGAAGCCCCGGTTTACATCGAGCGCGTCGCTCTCTCGGACAATAAGAACATCATGAAGGCGCGACGGGCCGTCCGCAAGGCGCTGGAGTTGCAGCGCGACGGCGCCGGCTTCACCTTCGTCGAGATTCTCTCTCCCTGTCCCACGATCTGGGGCAAGGATCCAGTCGAAGCGCGGAAGTGGATCGGCGAAAAGATGATCCCCAACTTCCCCTTGAACGTGTTTCGCGACCGCAAAGTAGAAATTCCGAACAACAACATCCCGCCGCACAAAACCGTAGCCGAACTGGTCGAGGGAGAACACAAAGTGTCCGGCGACGCCGCTGCGCCTCGAAAAAACCATCATTTCCGCGACCTGGGCATTAAGATCGCGGGTTTCGGTGGACAAGGCGTGTTGCTGCTCGGCCAACTTCTAGCCGAGATGGGCATGCGCGAAGGTCTCGAAGTCAGCTGGCTGCCATCCTATGGTCCCGAGATGCGTTCCGGCAGCGCCCACTGCCACGTCTGCCTGTCGAAAGATCGCATCGGATCGCCGGTGCTGTCTCGTCCCGAAGTTCTGATCGCGATGAACGAGATCTCGCTGCGCAAATTTGCCGCTGAAATTGCGCCCGGGGGAACGATCATCTACGGTCGCGAGCAACTCCCCGCAGACTTTTCTGTACCGCACGCCCAAGTGGTTTGCATTCCAGCTTCCGAGATTGCCGACAAGCTGGGCTCCGCGAAGGTGGCGAACGTCGTCATGATGGGCGCCCTGCTGGAAGAAACCGAGTGCCTTTCTCCTGTCACTGCCATGAAAGTCCTGGAAGCGAAAGTTAAGAATCCAGCGCTTCTCGAACTGGATCGCAAGGCGCTCGATGCCGGCAGGCTCTACATCGACCACACGGTGGCGATCGGTGCGGTTACGCAGGCGGACGGTTTCGCGCAGTAGACCGCGTCATGGGCCCGATTGAGGAGGGCCGCCCCCGCCCTCCTTCCGTGGTGGAATGGTGTGATTGAAATCACAAAAACAGGTGATAGGGGGCATACCAAGAACCTGTTGAGGGTGCGATCTTGAAGACGGGTGCAGGAGGTGTTCCATGGCACTCGTGGAAGCCAAAATCGAAGAAACGAAGACCGCAGTCACCGAAACATTCCCGAAATCACCGATCGCTATTTCTCTGAAGAATGTGCTGTTTGCCACCGATTTTTCGGCAACGTCGGAAGCGGCCTTGCCCTACGTCACGTCCATCTGCCGGCGTTTTGGCAGCACGTTGCATACCGCGCATGTCTTGTCTGACGCCAGCCTGCTGATGATGACCGGCGGCGTGGATTACGTCAGTGTGAGCACCATTTACGAAGACGCCCACACCGAGGCGAAAGAAAAGCTCGATCAGATCTCCTTGCGTCTGGAAGGAATCCCGCATCACAATTACGTCCGTCACGGCCAGGTGTGGAAGAACCTTGCTGAAATCATAGACGGGAACAAGATTGACCTCATCGTGGTCGGGACCCACGGCCGCACGGGCCTGGGCAAATTGTTGCTCGGCTCAGTGGCGGAGGACATTCTGCGCCACGCCCCGTGCCCGGTGTTGACGGTCGGCCCGAAAGTCTCGGGGCGGGCTAAGCTGCCCGCGTTCCAGAACCGTTCCCGCGATCTGGCCCCGTTGGAGTTGGAGCTGCGGCAGATCGTGTTCGCCACCAACTTCGCCCAGAACTCGGCGTTGGTCGCGCAAGAAGCCGTGGTGTTGGCCGAGGAATTCCGCGCCCGGCTGACGCTCCTGCATGTGATCGAAGACTACACCCAGTTGGGCAGCCGCCCCGGTCCGATGGAGGACGGGGTTCGCCGCTTGCAGGACCTGATTCCGCGCAATGCCGCCCTGCAATACCTGCCGGAAATCGTGCTGGAGTTTGGCTCGGCGTCAGAGTGCATTCTGAAGATTGCATCCGATCGCGAAGCAGACATGATCGTCATCGGCGTGCGCCCATCCACCGAAGTTGGGACCACGCATCTTCCCTGGAACACGGCGCACCAGGTGATTGCCCAGGCACACTGCCCGGTGCTGACGATTCGGGGATGACATCGCCGCTCCGATCGCTCCATCCGATGCGCCTGATTCGCCGGCAGCAGACCTATATTGCCGTAGCCGTGGCGATTTATGCGGCGTTGTGGGCCGCGGACCGTCCCGTGCCGATGGGCAGCACGCTGATCTACACCCTATCGCTTTGTAACCTGATCGTGCTCATGCAGGATCACCTCGGCGTCCTTTACAACCGGAAGCGTCTTTTGCATTCGTGGGCGCTCTACCTGCCGCTTTTGCTGGTGGTTTCGATATTAGGGGTGATGGTGGTCAACCTGATTCAATTTCCGGTGCGGGGGCTTCCGGGGCAGACATTGTGGGGCTTCCTGGCTTCAGGCTGGAAGTTCCCATTCATGGCCACGGTGATTGTCGGGGTAAGCTCGCAGTTTTATCGCCAGACCCGGGAGCGGCTGGAGTCGAAAAACCGCGAGTTACAAAGCTCGCTCGATCTGGAAGCGGCTGAGCGTGAGCTTCAGGCACAGGAACTGCAGCAAGCGCGCGAGATTCAGCAATCACTGCTGCCGAAAGAAATCCCGCAGGTTGTCGGATTCGAAATCGACGGCGCCTGGGAACCCGCGAGCGTGGTGGGCGGCGACTATTACGACGTGCTCCGGCTGAGCGCAACCAAGCTCGGCATCTGCATCGCCGACGTAGTGGGGAAGAGCGTGCCCGCCGCCTTGCTGATGGCCAATGTGCAGGCCGTCGTCCGCGCCTTCGCCACCCAGTCGACGTCTCCGTCGGCTTTGTGCAGCCGGGTCAACTCGGTTCTGTGCGCCAACATCGCGGTGGGAAAGTTTGTGACTTTGTTCTATGGCGTGCTCGACGCCGAGCGCGGCTCATTCCACTACACCAATGCTGGCCATCTGCTCCCCATTCTGATTGATGCCAATGGCGAGATGAAGGAACTCCGGAACGGGGGCGCCGTGATCGGTGTCTTTCCCGAGTGGCCGTACGATGACTCTGTTGTGCAGTTCAATCCGGGCGACCGCTTGCTGCTGTTCACCGACGGCATTACCGAGTCCGGACTTCCAGGAGGCGAGGAGTTCGGGGAACAACGGCTGATTGCCGGCGCGCGAACCTACGCCAACAAGTCTACCTCGGAACTGAAGGCGGGACTGCTCGCCGACGTAAAACGGTTCTGCGCTTCGCAATTGAGAGATGACGCCACGCTGATCGTGATTTCCGCCCTGTCGTCGAATCTAAGACTGCGCCGGCAGAACATCGGAGCGTGTTCCGAGACGTCTGACTTAATGGAATTGGAACCAAAATGAAACTGGAAGTCAGATTTTTCCGAGCACGACGGCTGGAACCGCGCGGGCCCGGACTACAATTCTTTCTTACTTCGAATTCTGCCATGGTCATAACGGATGTTGACTTCATCTGCGATTGAGAACGGATATGCCGTCATACCTTGCCAAGCCGACTCCACCCAATCAGGACAAGCGCTGGAAGCTGGTCGATGCCACCATGCGGCGTCAGGGCCAGCAGCAGCGCGGCTTGATTGAAGCGTTGCACACGGTGCAAGAGGCGTTCGGATACCTCGACACCCAAGCCCTGCGATACGTGGCGATGTCGCTGCGCGTGCCTCTCAGCCGGGCCTACGGTGTCGCGACCTTCTACCATTTCTTCACCCTGAAACCCGCTGGCGAGCACACCTGCGTCATCTGCATGGGAACAGCGTGCTACATCAAGGGGGCTCCGCAACTGCTCGATGCCGTGCAGCGTGACCTGGGCATTGTCCCCGGAGAGACCACCGCGGACAAGAAAGTCTCGCTGCTGACGGCCCGCTGTCTGGGATCCTGCGGCCTCGCTCCCGCCGTTGTCTACGATCAGGAAGTCGCGGGGAAGGTCGGGACCGCGGCCATCCGCGAGCACTTGAAGAAATGGACCCACGCATGACGCCTGAGGAACTTGACCAGCTTGCCGAAACCGAACGCGAGGCGCAGAGCCAGTTCACCCAGCGGGTGAACGTGTGCGTCGCCGCCGGATGCCTCTCCTGCCAGAGCCAGTCGGTGAAAGACGCGCTCGACCAGGAAGTCACTCGCCGCGGCAGCAAGGACCACTGCCAGGTCAAAGGTGTGGGATGCATGGGGCTGTGCTCCGAAGGCCCACTGGTCTCGACCAGCAACGGGGTTCTCTATAAGAAAGTGGAAGTTGCGGATGGCGCGGCGATTCTCGACAGCCTGGAAGGCGCTCCCGTCTCGCGCCTGGTCTGCCGCACTGACGTTCCATTCTTCCAGCGGCAGAAGAAAATCGTGCTGGAGAACTCGGGCATCATCGATCCCGATCGCGTCGAAGATTACGTCGCCGCCAACGGCTACACCGCTTTGCTCAAGGCGCTCACAGAAATGACCCCCCGCGAAGTCATCGAGCAGATTACGAAGAGCGGGTTGCGTGGCCGCGGGGGCGCGGGATATCCCACGGGCCTGAAGTGGAGCACTGTCTCAAAATCCGTGGGCACGCAGAAGTACGTGATCTGCAACGCCGACGAAGGCGACCCCGGCGCATTCATGGATCGCAGTGTGCTCGAAAGCGATCCTCACCGCGTGCTCGAAGGCATGCTGATCGGGGCTTACGCCGTGGGCGCTACGGAAGGCTACATCTATGTGCGCGCCGAATACCCGCTGGCCATCAAGCGCCTGCGCAACGCGCTTCGCCAGGCCGAGCGATTGGGGTTGCTCGGTTCAAACATCTGCGGCACCCGTTTTAGCTTTCGCGTGGATGTACGTCTGGGGGCCGGAGCCTTCGTCTGTGGAGAGGAGACGGCGCTGATTGCCTCGGTAGAAGGGAAGCGTGGCACTCCGCGTCCACGCCCGCCATATCCCGCCATGGAAGGCCTGTTCGGCCAGCCTACCCTCATCAACAACGTGGAGACCTTTGCCAATATTGCGCCAATCATCCGCAACGGCGGTGACTGGTATGCCGGCATCGGCACGGAGAAGAGTAAAGGCACAAAAGTCTTCGCCTTGGCCGGACGCGTGGAGAATACGGGGCTGGTCGAAGTTCCGATGGGGATCTCCCTGCGCGAAATGGTTTTCGAAATCGGCGGCGGCATTCCCGAGGGCCGCAAGTTCAAAGCGGTGCAGACCGGCGGTCCCTCCGGCGGCTGCCTGCCCTCCGACTGCCTCGACATGCCGGTGGATTACGAATCGCTGGCGAAGGCCGGGTCGATCATGGGCTCCGGTGGCATGATCGTGATAGACGAAAGTTCCTGCATGGTCGACGTGGCCAAGTACTTCATGGATTTCTGCATGACCGAGTCGTGCGGAAAGTGCATCCCTTGCCGCGTCGGCACCTACCAGATGCACCGCATTCTCACCGCCATCGGCACCATGACCGCGACGCCGCAGGACATGAAAATGCTGGAAGAACTCTGCGATCTGCTCAGGCACACCAGCCTGTGCGGCTTGGGACAATCGGCGCCCAACCCCGTGGTCAGCACGCTGCGCTCCTTCGCCGAGGAGTACCGGGCGCACATTGAAGAGCACAAGTGCCCAGCCGGAGTCTGCGGCGCACAGCCCGCGGGAGAAAGGGAAACCGCATGAGCGCCGTCGCACCCGTCAAAACGCTGAAGATCGACGGCCGCGATTTAAGCGGACGGCAGGAAGAAACCATCCTCGATGTCGCCCGTCAGAATGGCATTTTTATTCCCCGCCTGTGCGAGATGGACGGACTCTCCGACGTGGGAGCGTGCCGCCTGTGCCTGGTCGAAATCAAGGGCCAGAACAAACTGCTCCCCGCTTGCGTCACGGCGGTCGAAGAGGGCATGGAAGTGACCACCGACTCCGAACGCCTGCAGGGCTACCGACGGATGATTCTGGAACTGCTGTTCACCGAGCGCAACCACGTCTGCTCGGTCTGCGTCTCCAACGGACACTGCGAACTGCAAATGCTGGCCCAGCGCCTCGGCATCACCCACGTTCACTTCCCCTATCGCTATCCCAAGGAGGAAGTTGACGCGTCGCACGACCGCTTTGTCATCGACCATAACCGCTGCATCCTGTGCACCCGCTGCGTGCGGGTCTGTGACGAAATTGAGGGAGCGCATACCTGGGACGTCATGGGCCGCGGCATCGATGCCGCGGTCATCACAGACTTGAACGAACCGTGGGGATCGTCCGAAACCTGCACCAGTTGCGGCAAGTGCGTGCATGTATGCCCGACTGGAGCGCTGTTTGAAAAGGGGCGCTCGGTTGCCGAGATGCTCAAGCGGCGGCAGTTCCTGCCCTACCTGACCATGATGCGGGAAGAAAACGAATGAGTTGGAATTGCGGCAACACGAACGAGGGTGGAATCGCGCGGAAAAACAAATGCGGGTGGAAGAGCGGCCCTTCAGGGCCGCGTACGTCAGATGAAAGGACGGGGCTTTAGCCCTCGTGGGATCAATGAGTAAGAAGCGGCTCGCAACAGTGTGGCTCGATGGCTGCTCCGGCTGCCACATGTCATTTCTCGATATGGATGAACGGCTGCTCACTGTGGCCGGCATGGCTGACCTCGTCTACAGTCCGCTGGTTGACGCTAAGGAATTTCCCGAAAAGGTTGACGTGACGCTGGTCGAAGGGGCCGTGAGCAGCGAAGAAGACCTGCACAAGATCAAGATCGTGCGGGCGCGGACGAAGACTCTGGTCTCGCTCGGGGACTGCGCGGTCACGGCGAATGTTCCGGGCATGCGAAATCCGTTCGGCACCAAGGCCGTCTACGATCGCGCTTATCGCGAGAATGTCACATTCGATCCCGGCGTGCCCAACCAGATCGTGCCCGCGCTGTTGCCCAATTCGCGCCCGGTGCACGAGTTCGTCAACGTAGATGTGTTCGTCCCAGGTTGTCCGCCCTCGGCCGACACGATCTATTACGTGGTCTCGGAACTGCTGGAGGGCCGGCAGCCGGACGTGAGTTCAAAAACTCGTTTTGGTTCCTAGCTCGGAAGGTTGCAGTCTGAAAGCCGCAAGGGAGATTTCGTGAAGCAGGGCAGCAGCATCGTTATCGATCCGGTTACTCGCATTGAAGGCCATTCCAAGATCACGCTCCACTTGAACGAAGACGGCCGGGTCGAGGAAGCCCGCTTTCACGTTACCCAGTTTCGCGGATTTGAGAAGCTGTGTGAAGGCCGGCCATTCTACGAGATGCCATCGCTGATGGCGCGTATCTGCGGCATCTGCCCGGTCAGCCACCTGATCGCCTCCGCGAAGGCGTGCGACTCGCTGCTGGCGGTAAGGATTCCGCCCACTGCCAACAAACTGCGCCGCATCTTCGGACTCGCCCAGGTCACGCAATCGCATGCCTTGAGTCTGTTCCACCTATCGTCACCCGACCTGCTCCTCGGCATGGACGCTGATCCGGCAAAAAGCAACATCTTCGGAGTCGCCGAGAAAAACCCCGAACTCGCGCTCGACGGAATCCGCCTGCGCCAGTTCGGTCAGCGCATCATCGAGCGTCTGGGCGGCAAGCGCATTCATCCCGCATGGATCGTTCCCGGCGGGGTCAGCGAACCGCTGACCGAGGCGAACCGGGACGCCATTCTCTGGGCGATTCCTGATGCCCTCGCCATCGCCGAGCGCACCCTGGAATGGTTCAAAAGCACGATGGAGGGTTTCCGGGAAGAAATCTCGACCTTCGGCAACTTTCCCACGCTGTTCATGGGCCTGGTCAAGAAGGACAACGGCCTCACTTTCTATGGCGGCAAGCTCCGCATCGTCGACGCCTCCGGCCATGTGGTCGCCGACGATCTCGACCCCAATCAGTACTACGATTACATTGGCGAAAAGGTGGAGCCCTGGAGCTATCTCAAGTCCGCGTACTACAAGCCCAAGGGATTTCCCGACGGCGTTTACCGCGTCGGCCCTCTGGCTCGCCTCAACGTGGCCGACCGCTGTGGCACGCCGCGAGCCGATCAGGAACTGGCCGAATTTCACGAACTGCAGCGCACTGCCGTCCTCAGTTCGTTCCACTACCACCACGCTCGCCTCATCGAGATCCTTTATTGCATCGAGCGCCTGGAGCAACTGCTGAACGATCCCGAGATTCTCTCCAAGCACGTTCGGGCCGTGGCTCGCCCCAACGCGCTCGAGGGTATCGGAGCCGCGGAAGCCCCGCGCGGCACGTTGTTTCATCACTACAAAATCGACGAGCAGGGTCTGATCCGCTGGGTGAATCTCATCATCGCCACCGGACAAAACAATCTGGCCATGAACCGCAGCGTCCTGCAGGTGGCCAAGCACTTCGTGCACGGCAACCGCCTGACGCCGGGAATGCTCAACCGCGTCGAGGCTGTGATCCGCTGTTACGACCCCTGTCTGAGTTGCTCTACCCACGCGTTTGGCGAGATGCCGCTGCGCATCCAGTTGCTCGGCCCCAACGGGGAAGTGCTCGACCAAGTAGCGCGCCGCTGAATAAGCAGCCTTTGCCTCCAGCCGCGAAGCAGCGGCATGGGGAAGCCCGGCACGGAAGTGCCGGGAGAGCGAACGTGAATAGAACCGAGTCCTGTGAGGGCGGCACCTTCTCCGCGATAGACTCCCACCCATGCCCCGAGTCCTCATCGTCGCTTATGGCAATCCAATGCGCTGCGACGACGGCCTGGCATGGCGTGCCGCCGACGAAGTGGAAAAGAAATTCTCCAGCCCGGACGTCGAGGTTCTCCGCACTCATCAACTTGCGCCGGAACTGGCCGAAACCTTCAGCGGCGTGGAAGCGGTAATTTTTGTGGATGCTGGCACGGTGGGGAACGGTCAGCCCGGGGAAGTACGCTCTTCGCCGATCGACCTGCCCGAAGGCGCGCCTCGCTTCTCGCACCAACTCTACCCGGGTTCGGTGATCGCGCTGGCCCGCCAGCTCTACGCCGCCACTCCCCTCGCATTTTCGGTCACGTTGACGGGCGAATGTTTTGATCACGGCGAATTGCTCTCGCCCGTCGTCGTTGCCGCCCTTCCGGCGCTGGTGGCGAGCATTGCAGCCCTGGTCCAACAATTGCTCGCTCCATTTCCCCCACAGGCCAACAAGCCTTAGAATCGGGCCAGCGGCTCGACTCGCACTATGACAGTTGCGGCAAAACCCGCGACCCAGCGCCTCCGCATCACTCTCCGCGGAGCCGTCCAGGGAGTCGGCTTCCGTCCCTTTGTCTACCGCCTGGCCACAGAACTGTCGCTCACCGGATGGGTGCTGAATTCTTCCGTGGGCCTTGTCGTGGAGGTCGAAGGTCCCCCCCCGCAGCTAAATCTTTTCGAGCAGAGACTGGAGCACGAACGTCCGAAGGCTTCGGTCGTGACCGTCCACGAATCGGCCTGGCTTGCCGCCGAGGGCTCCACTCGATTCGAGATTCTCCCCAGTGACAACGATTCCGGCAAGACGGTCAACGTTCTGCCCGATCTCGCCACCTGCACCGACTGCCGCGAGGAACTATTCGATCCCGCGAACCGCCGCTTTGAATATCCCTTCACCAACTGCACGAATTGCGGTCCACGCTACACCATCGTGATTGACATCCCCTACGACCGCCCTAACACCACGATGCGTGACTTTGTGCTGTGCGCGCGTTGCCGCGAGGAATACGCGAATCCTGCGAACCGCCGCTTCCATGCGCAACCCAACGCCTGCCCGGTGTGCGGCCCACATCTCGACGGCACGGTCGAAGATGCGGTCGAAGCCCTCCTTCAGGGAAAAATCGTCGCCCTCAAAGGCATCGGAGGATTCCAGCTTCTCGTCGACGCCCGCAATCCCGACGCGGTGGCCCGCTTACGACAGCGCAAACGTCGCGAGGAGAAGCCATTCGCCTTGATGATGCCGTCGCTCGAAATCGCTCGAGCCTATTGCGAGATATCCCCCGCCGAGCTGCAGCTACTCGAATCGCAAGCCGCGCCTATCGTCCTGCTGCAGCCCAAGCCCGGCACCGACATTGCGTGGAATGTGGCTCACTGCTCACCGTACCTCGGCGTCATGCTGCCCTACTCGCCGCTGCATCATCTGCTCATGCAGGACTGCCGCTTCCCATTGATTGCCACCAGCGGCAACCGCAGTGACGAGCCCATCGCCATCGCCAACGATGAAGCGGTCGCTCGGCTCAAGGGTATCGCGGACCATTTCCTCATGCACGACCGCCCCATCGTGCGCGCCTGTGACGATTCTGTGGTGCGCCTCACGCGGGGACGCGCGGGGATCCTCCGCCGCGCCCGCGGCTACGCTCCGCTGGGCATTCACGTCTCCCAGATCCTTTCACCGGTGCTCGCGGTCGGTGGCCATCTCAAGAACACGGTCGCCATTGGCGTAGGCCAGGACGTTTTTCTCAGCCAGCACATCGGCGATCTCGAAAGCGTCGAAGCCCGAGGCGCGTTTGAAAAAGCGATCAATGACCTGTGCCGCCTCTACCGTTTCAAACCAGAGGCCGTCGTCTGCGACCTGCATCCCGACTATGCGTCCACGCACTGGGCGGAGAATTCGGGACTCCCCGTGATCCGCGTGCAACACCACCAAGCGCACGTCGCGGCCTGCGCCGCCGAGAACAACGTGCAGGGAGCTTACCTCGGCATTTCCTGGGACGGCACCGGATACGGCCTCGACCGTGCCATCTGGGGCGGCGAATTCTTCCATGCGGAAGGGAATCAGTTCGAACGCATCGCCCACCTGCGTTCGTTTGGTTTACCGGGCGGCGATGCCGCCGTCCGTGAAGGCTGGCGTTCGGCTGCCAGTCTCCTGTTCGAAGTCTTTGGCGCGGAACCGGAGCACCCTGATGTCGGAACCCAATCGCAGGGGAAACCCCGATTGGATGATCCCAAGGTTCGCTATATGCTCGAGCGCAGAATTAACGTGGCGCCGACAACCAGCGTGGGACGACTCTTTGACGCGGTGGCCTGCATCGCGGGTGTAGCCAGGGAGAACCGTTTTGAGGGCCAGGCTGCCATGCTCCTCGAAAATGAAATCGGCCTTCTGCGCACGGAAGAGGCGTATCCTTTACCCGGTGGAGATTGGTCTCCCCTGATTCAGGCAGTAATGACGGACAGGATCGCTGGAGTGGCGGTACCTCTCATCGCGGCTCGGTTCCACAACGCGTTAGTCGAGTGGATACTGGAAGTCGCCGCCTCCGCCGGGCCGAAGCAGATCGTGCTCAGCGGTGGCGTTTTTCAGAATCGTTATCTGACCGAGCGCGCGGCCTCTGTTTTAGAGTCGCGAGGTTTCGTAGTGCATACGCACCAGCGGGTCCCGCCCAACGACGGCGGCATCGCGCTGGGTCAAGCGGTGATGAGCAAAATATAGCGCCGGCTTCCCGCCAACGCGCCAGGGAAGAATATGGGCACACGGACGCTAGACCCGTCCGCCAGAGCCGACGAAACGGCGGCGCTATGACGATCGGGACGGGCACGACTTCAGTCGTGCCACAAAAGCCGCCAAGATGAACCCGGCTTTAGCCGCTGAGGGAGGGCACAACATGTGTCTCGCTGTTCCAGGCAAGGTTGTCGAAATCATGGACGACGGCGACATCGCCTTCCGCCGCGGGCGAGTCGACTTCGGCGGCATTCGCAAAGAGATCAATCTCGCCTACACTCCCGAAGCCGAAATCGGAAAATATGTTCTCGTCCACGTCGGCTTCGCCATCAGCGTGATTGATGAGGACGAAGCCCGGCGCGTCTTCCAGTATCTTGAGGAGATGGGCGGCTTAAAGGAGGAGTTCGGTGAAATTCCTCAGTGAATATCGCGATCAGAAAGCCGCTGAACAGCTGGCGCAGGCTATCTGGAAAAAGCAGACTCGCCCCTGGACGGTCATGGAAATCTGCGGCGGCCAGACTCACACCATCGTCAAGAGCGGGCTGGAAGACCTGCTGCCCCATGACATCACCCTGGTTCATGGTCCCGGATGCCCTGTCTGCGTGACGCCGATCGAGTTGATCGACAAAGCTGTGGCCATCGCTCGGCGTCCCGATGTCATCTTTTGTTCGTTCGGCGACATGCTGCGCGTACCCGGTTCCTCGAAGAGCCTGTTCGACGCCAAGGCCGAAGGCGCCGACGTGCGCATCGTCTATTCACCCCTCGACGCGCTCAAACTCGCCAGAACGAACCCCGATCGCCAGGTCGTCTTCTTCGCCGTCGGCTTCGAAACTACCGCGCCCGCGAATGCCATGGCCGCGTGGCAGGCCGCTCATGATGGCGTTGATAACTTTTCACTGCTGGTCTCGCACGTGCTGGTTCCTCCCGCCATGGAAGCCCTGCTCTCATCGGAAAGCTGCGTTGTCCAGGGATTCCTGGCCGCGGGCCACGTATGCACCATCATGGGTTACGAAGAATACTTCCCAATTGCCGAGAAGTACCAGGTCCCCATTGTCGTCACCGTCTTCGAGCCGCTCGACATTCTCGAAGGCATTCTCATGACCGTCAGCCAACTGGAAGAAGGCCGCTACGAGGTCGAGAATCAATATGTGCGCGCGACTCGACGGGAAGGGAACCGACCCGCGCAGGAACGCATCGTCGAAGTCTTCGAGGTGGTGAACCGGCAGTGGCGCGGCCTGGGGGAGATTCCCGCCAGCGGCTTCCAGTTGCGCGACCGCTTCCAAAAATACGATGCCAACCGGCGTTATCCCTTTTCCGGGGAACCGGCGCACGAGTCGCCGGAGTGCATCAGCGGACTGATTCTGCAGGGCATCAAGAAGCCTCACGAGTGTCCGGCGTTCGCGGTAAAGTGTACGCCGGAGAATCCGCTGGGCGCTCCCATGGTATCGTCCGAGGGCGCGTGCGCGGCCTATTACCACTATGGCAGACGTCAAAACCATGACCGAGTTCAGCCTGAGTTGTCCGGTACCCCGAGTCGCTGACGATCGCATCGTCCTGGCGCACGGCGGCGGCGGAAGGCTGACCCATCAACTCATCGAAAAGATTTTTCTGCCCGCGTTCGGCAATCCCATGCTCGAACAGCGCCACGACGGCGCCGTTCTTCCGGTGAATGGTTCGCGGCTCGCCTTCACCACTGATTCTTTCGTTGTGCGCCCGCTGATTTTTCCCGGCGGTACGATCGGCGACCTTGCCATCTACGGCACCGTCAACGACCTCGCCATGTGCGGCGCGCGACCGCTCTACCTGAGCGCGGGATTTATCCTCGAAGAAGGTCTCGAAATGGACACGCTGCGCACTGTGGTGACGTCCATGCGAGAGGCGGCGGCGAAGGCGGGAGTGCAGTTAGTCACCGGCGATACGAAAGTTGTCGACAAGGGCAAAGGGGACGGAATTTTCATCAATACCTCCGGCATCGGCCTGATCGGGGCGAGCGTGAAAGGGACGATCGGCCCGGCCGCGGTGGAAGTCGGCGATGTCGTCATTGTCAGCGGCGATCTCGGCCGCCACGGCATCGCCATTCTCTCGGTACGCGAAGGGCTCGAATTCGAGTCGCCGATTCTGAGCGATACGGCTTCGGTTTGGCCTTCGGTCGAAGCCCTGTTGAATGCCGGAATCGAAATCCACTGCCTGCGCGACCTGACTCGCGGCGGCCTGGCCACCACTCTGAACGAGATTGCATCCGACCGGAATGTCTGTATCAAACTGGAAGAAGCTCTGATTCCAGTGCAGGAGACGGTGCAGAGCGCATGCGAGATTCTGGGGCTCGATCCGCTGTACGTGGCGAATGAAGGGCGGTTCGCGGTGTTCGTCCCAGCAGCGCAGGCGGACGCTGCGCTGGAAGTCATGAAAAACCTTCTGGTGTCAGAAGGCTCGGTCCGCGTCGGAAAAGTAGAGAAGACGCCTGGCCGGACCGTCGTGCTCCAGAGCCGCATCGGTGGCAACCGGGTCGTCGACATGCTGAGTGGAGAGCAGTTGCCCCGAATTTGCTGAGCCTCTCGCGCCCAAATGCTCTGTCATTCCTGAGAGTTTGTGACTTTTTTGATTTTTCGGCCATTTTGTCGTCATAACTGGTTTGTTTGCAGCGTCGCTTTTCGACGACTTTAAAAAAGTCACAGACTCTGAGCGAAGCGAAGGACCTCTGTACTCTGCTCGCGCCGGCTGATTGCATAGGTTCTTCGCTGCGCTCAGAATGACAAGGCTCTCCGGAGTGAAATGCGGTTGCGGGAGGTACCCGTGGAATCACTACGCGCCCGTTTCCACACTCTCCGTAACTCATTGATTCATAACCACAACCCGCCACGTGACCCCAATCACCCCTGCCGGTGAGATATATCACTGATTCTTTCCTCTGGAAGCCGACAATGGAGAACGGCATTATGTCTAAGCTGTACCTACGGAGGTAGGACTATGAGTTCTGTCATGACGCACCCCGGCATCAAGGCTCCCGGGGACTACATTGAATCCGTGATGATCAGTGTGAAGGCGAAAAACCCCGCCGAGCCCGAGTTCCATCAGGCGGTCGCAGAAGTGTTCGATTCTCTGCGGTTAGTGCTGGCGAAACACCCCGAGTATCAGTCCGCGCGTTTGCTCGAAAGAATTGTCGAGCCTGAGCGCGTCATCATGTTCCGCGTGCCGTGGTTTGATGATCAGGGCAACATCCAGATCAACCGCGGATTCCGCATCGAGATGAACAGCGCCATCGGCCCCTACAAGGGCGGACTCCGCTTCCATCCCTCGGTCAACCTCGGCATCCTGAAGTTCCTGGCGTTCGAACAGGTCTTCAAGAACTCGCTCACCACGCTGCCCATGGGCGGCGGCAAGGGCGGTTCCGATTTCGATCCCAAGGGCAAGAGTGACAACGAAGTGATGCGCTTCTGCCAGAGCTTCATGACGGAACTCCAGCGGCACATTGGGCCGGACACCGACGTCCCGGCCGGCGACATCGGCGTGGGCGGACGGGAGATCGGTTTCCTGTTTGGCCAGTACAAGCGGCTGCGCAATGAATTCACCGGCGTTCTGACCGGCAAGGGTCTGAACTGGGGCGGTTCTCTGATTCGTCCCGAAGCCACTGGCTACGGGTGCGTCTACTTCGCCGCCGAAATGCTAAAGAGCAAGAAAGATTCTCTCGAAGGCAAGCTCTGCCTGGTTTCTGGCAGTGGGAACGTGTCGCAGTACACGGTCGAGAAACTGCTCGATCTGGGCGCCAAGCCGGTTACGGTCTCGGACTCGAACGGCGTGATTTACGATCCGGACGGAATCGACCGCGAGAAGCTGGCGTTCGTCATCGAACTGAAGAACGTCAAGCGTGGGCGCATTCGTGACTATGCCGATCATTACAAGAAAGCGATCTTCATGCCCACGGATATCAAGCTGGAGCACAACCCGCTGTGGAACATCAAAGCGGACTGCGCCTTCCCCAGCGCCACGCAAAACGAGATCACCGCGAAAGACGCGGCGAACCTCATCAAGAACGGCATCAAACTGGTCGCCGAAGGCGCGAACATGCCCTCGACCCTCGACGCCACCAAGATGTTCCTCGATGCCAAGATTCTGTACGGACCGGCCAAGGCTGCCAATGCGGGCGGCGTGGCGACGTCTGGCCTCGAAATGGCCCAGAACAGCGCACGGCTGAGCTGGACCCGCGAGGAAGTAGACGATCGTCTGCACAAGATCATGATCGCCATTCACAAGAACTGCTTCGAAACGGCCGAGAAATACGGCACGCCCGGCAACCTGGTGAACGGCGCCAACATCGGCGGCTTCCTGAAGGTAGCCAATGCGATGCTGGATCAGGGGCTAGTGTAAGAACACGTTTGGACGGACGCATTCGTCCGTTCGAAGTGAAGTAACATTGAATCGGGTGCCCCATCTTTGCCGCGTTCTTTGCGGCAAAGGTGGGGATTATGATTTGATTGTCCGTCCCGGAGGGACGGCTGAAACCGCACCACATTGTGGGACTTGAGAAATCCTTGTCATCCTGAGCTTGGCGAAGGACCTCTGTATTGTGCGAGGCCAGCAAATTGCATAGGTTCTTCGCTTCGCTCAGAATGACAAACGGTTTTTCGCAGCCGGGAGTGCTGTTATCCTTCACTCTCGCCCGCGGACGGTCCGAAGCCATATCCCTCATCCATCGCCCGGCGAAATTTCTTCCGCGCCTCCGGGCTCATGTTCCGGCAGCGCCCGCGGAAGCCGCGGCCTCCGCCATGACCTCCCGGCCCACCATGGCCCAGTCCGCCGAACAGAATCCGGCACAGTGCCAGCAGTCCCAGCGCTTGCCAGAAGCCGAGTGTCCGCCAGCCGAACAGCGGCGGCAGCAGCCAGTTCCATAAGTGCATGACCACTTCGCCGCCCACGAAGAGAAATAGCGGAATCGCTACAATCGCCAGCGGCACAATCCAAAACCATCTCTTTCTCATATTCATTTCCCCTTCATTGAAAGTCGCCGTGCACTTCACGTGAGATCCCTTCGGCTTCGCTCAGGGCAGGCTCCTGCTCCGCCCGAAAGGCGGCTACGCTCGGGATGACGCCGCGTTGGGAATGCACTCGCACTACACTCATTCCGTAAATTCGTCATACACATGCTGCAACCGCTCCCGCAGATGCAGCACCGCATACCGTTTGCGCGACAGAAGCGTATTCACGCTCACTCCGGTCTGCGCCGACATCTCTTTGAAACTACGCCCGTCGAACTCGTGCGCCACAAACACCTCACGCTGTTCCTCCGGCAGTTCGTCGAGCGCCAGCTCCAGCTCATCGAGCAACACGTTGCGGGCGTAGACTGCCTCCGGCCCGGCGTCCGGCGATGGCAGCAGATCTGCGAACTGCAGCAACCCGCCTCCCTCGTCCGCCGGCTCGATCTCGCTGAAGTTCTCCGGCTCCTTCTTGCGAAAAAGATCGGTAATGCGGTTCCGCGCCACGCGAAACAGCCATCCGGTCACGTGTTCGATGGGCATCAGCAGCCGGTTCGCCTCCACCAGCCGGTAGAAGACGTCCTGAAGAATGTCTTCCGCATCCAGCGGATCGGGCACACGCCGGCGAATGAAGTTACGCAGCCGCGACTGCTCCCGCTTGACGACGTCAGAAATTCGCTGGTCCTGTTCGAGTGCCATTCGCTCGAGTGCCATGTACTTCGGGCTCGCTGCCTCGTTCATCCACTGATGTAGACGAATGAGGGGGTGCGGATATTGTAGGGGGGTGGCAACAATTGCAGGGCTAAAGCCCTGACTGATTTCACACGACTTACGCGGCGCTGAAGGGCGGCTGTTCCACGGTAACGTGGTGCGCATGCTCGGTAAAGCGGAGGCGCACCCCTCGCAATCACTGCCAGAGGGGCCGTACGCGAGTATGATGGGCAGTTTACGATCGCGCTCATGATCGTCCGACCTATCGCCGAGCCCATCCTCGACGCTGAAGAGCGCTTCGAAGGCTTCGAGAACCTGATGCCGTTCCGCGTCCAGAACATTCTTCTGGTCTCGAGCCTGTATGACTCGTTCATTCTGCGCGAAGACGGACGCCTCAACGAACTGCTGATCGATGAATCGCTCGAACTGAATCTGCGGCAGATTCCCGGGATTACCCATGTTTCGAGCTGCGCCGAAGCGCTCGACCTGGCGAGTTCTAATCCGCAGTTCAATCTGATCGTGACTAATCTTGCCGTGGGCGACATGGACGCGGCAGAGCTGGCCCGCGAAGTCCGGCGCAAGGGACTCGACGTGCCGATCGTAGTACTTGGTTACGACTATCGCGAGATCAAGAATTTCGTGGCGCGCAATCCCGTCACCGACATCGACCGCGTCTTCCTCTGGCAGGGAACGGCCCGCATCCTGATTGCGATCGTCAAATACGTCGAGGACAAACGCAACGTGCTCCACGACACTCGCGCTATGGGCGTG
This sequence comes from Candidatus Sulfotelmatobacter sp., assembly GCA_049792875.1. Lineage (GTDB taxonomy): Bacteria > Acidobacteriota > Terriglobia > Terriglobales > Acidobacteriaceae > Sulfotelmatobacter. The sequence continues at coordinate 5,700 of JBARBI010000031.1, read as the reverse complement.
CCTGTGCTGCTGGTGGTGGAAGACAATATCCGGTACTACTCGTCCTTCTTGCCGGTGATCTACACCGAAATCATCAAGCAGTCGCGCCGCGTCATTCAGGAAGGGATCAACGTTGCGCACAAGCTGGTGCGCATGCAGGCGCGGCCGAAGATCCTGCTCGCGTCGAATTTTGAGGAGGCGGCGCAACTCGTGCAGCAGTATCGGGACTACATCTTTGGCCTGGTCTCGGATGTGGAGTTCCCGTGGGAAGGCAAGCTCAGCCCCGAAGCCGGCTTCGAACTGGCGCGTATGGTCAGGAGCCTGACGCCCGACGTGCCCGTAGTCCTGCAGACCAGTCGCACCGAGTTTCGTCCGCGCGCGCATGCCGAAGGCTATTCGTTCCTTCGTAAGCGTTCGCCCACGCTTCTGAAGGACTTGCGCCGCATTCTGACGGATCAGTTCGGATTCGGCGATTTTGTTTTTCGCATGCCCGACCAGCGAGAAGTTGGACGAGCCAAGGATTTGAATGAGCTGGAAGAGACGCTGCAAACGCTGCCGGCCGACAGCCTGATGTACCACGCGCAGCGCAACCATTTTTCGCACTGGCTAACGGCGCGCACCGAGTTTGCGCTCGCCGCAAAACTCAGGCCGCGCAAGGTGTCCGACTTCAACGGCCCCGAGCACCTGCGTCGCGATCTGATTGATTCCATCAACGACTACCGCCGCGAACAGAACGAAGTCCTGATCGGCGACTTCAAGCCCGACACCTTCAAACCCTCCGACTCCAGTTTCCTCCGCATCGGTTCCGGTTCGCTCGGAGGCAAAGCCCGCGGCCTGGCCTTTGTCCGCCACCTGCTGCGCACCCGCCGCATCATGCGTCGCTTTCCTGGTGTGCGCATTTCGGTTCCTCCGGCGGTCGTCATCGCCACCGATCTGTTCGACCAGTTTCTCGCCGAAAATAATCTGAGCGACTTTGCTCTCCACTGCGACGACGACACCGAAATCCGGCAGCGCTTCCTCGAATCCTCCCTGCCCGCCGCTTTGCAGGAAAATCTGAAGGCGTTTCTTGCGGAGGTAGGCTACCCTCTGGCCGTCCGCTCCTCCAGCCTGCTTGAAGACTCGCAATACCAGCCCTTCACCGGCGTCTACGAAACGTTCATGCTGGGGAACCAGCAAGCCAGCCTTCAGGTCCGGCTCGACGAACTCTCGGAAGCGATCAGGCGTGTCTACGCCTCCACGTTCAGTCAGCACGCCAAGGCCTATGTGCGCGCTACGCCGTATCGCCTGGAAGAAGAAAAGATGGCGGTCATCTTGCAGCAAGTCGTGGGAACTGTCCACGGCCAGCGTTTTTATCCCGACTTCTCAGGAGTAGTACGTTCGCACAACTTTTACCCCGTGGAACCCATGACATTCTCCGACGGCATCGCCGCTGTCGCACTCGGTCTGGGCCGCACTGTGGTCGATGGCGGCAAGTGCCTGAGTTTTTGTCCGCGCTATCCTCGCAACCTGCTGCAGTTTTCGTCTGTCGAAGATATCCTGGCCAATACCCAAACCGAGTTCTGCGCTCTCGAACTGGATGGCGTCGCCCATGGCGGAGGCCCCGGCCATTTGCGCGAGGCCCGCTTCGGTCTCGAAGTCGCCGAAGCCGACGGCACCCTTTTCGCCGTGGCCTCAACCTATTCCGCCGACAATCACGCCGTCTATGACGGCCTGAGCCGCCCCGGGGCCCGCGTCGTGACCTTCGCGCCCATGCTCAAGCACGGCGTCTTCCCGCTGGCCACGATTCTGGAGTTGCTGGTGCGCGCCGGCGAAGACGCCTTGGGCAATCCGGTCGAGATCGAATTTGCCGTCCGCCTGCCTCGCGCCGAAGAACCCGCTGAGTTCGGCTTCCTGCAAATCCGTCCGCTGACGCTGGCCCGCGACCATCAGGATCTCGCTATCGGCGACGTAGAGTCGTCCCAGTTAATCTGCCGGAGCACGAAGGTTCTCGGGAACGGCCGCATCGAAAATCTGCACGACATTGTTGTCGTAGATTCTCAACGCTTTGAGCGCAGCCGCAGCCAGCAAGTCGGCCGAGCCGTCGCTCACTTCAATGCGGCTTTGAGCACGGAGAACCGCCCCTATCTCCTCATCGGCGTTGGTCGCTGGGGCTCGAACGACCCCTGGTTGGGTATCCCCGTCGAGTGGGACGAAATCTCCGGCGCCCGTGCCATCGTCGAAGCCGGCTTCCACGACTTCCGCGTCACGCCCTCCCAAGGGAGCCACTTCTTTCAGAACCTGACCGCCTTCCAGGTCGGATACTTCACCGTGAACCCCGACGCCGGCGAGGGCTCGGTCGACTGGCAATGGCTGGCCGAGCAGTCCGCAGTCGAAGAAGAGGGCTGCGTTCGCCATCTGCAATTCTCCCAACCGCTACGAGTAGTCATGAACAGCAGAACGAGTCAAGGCGTGATCTTCAAGCCGGAAGCAGTTGCAGAGTAGCGCCAGCATCCTGCCGACACTCCCGAGAGCCTGCCCTGAGACTGCTGAAGGGGCGTCTCGCCCTCAGCGCCGCGAGCGAGAGGGTCCCCACAATTGTTGACATGGCGGCGTTGTACGTGCCCGAGGACAGCAATGGGAAAAGTCGATCAGTCACCGGATCACGTGGATGTGCAGGCCCAGTTTAAGGTTCTTCCAGGATCGATCGGCGGTGTAGACGGGCGCTTTCAGTGCTAGAGCGAGCGCCAGACACGCCCGGTCGCCAAGCGACAATCCCAGTGCACGAGTCTCGGCAATCAAGCCGCCTGCAGCCTTGGCATGCTCGGTGGTGAAGGGAATAGCCTCCGCAACGGGAGTCATCGCAGCGGCCCAGGCACGGTCGGAGTTAAGGCCTCGGTCGACCAACTTACTTTGAACTTCAGCCAGGTTGACGGTACTGCTGGCGGCAGTGCTCAGCAACTCGACAGTGAGCTTGTTTGCGCCGGGCTCGGCGTTGAGAACCGCAAGGAGCGCGGATGCATCAAGCACAATCCTATTCACGCTTGGCAGCCTCACGGCGCTCGGCGATCAACTCGTCGACCAGGGAGACGCCCGGTTTCACGTACCTCCGCACGTGACGGCGAGCCCGCTCGAGGCGGCTTCTCAGGGTGCTGATCCTCAGTTCGTCATCCTCCAGCCGCAACAACACTTCGTCGCCCGGGTTGATCCCGAGTGCTTTGCGGAAGGATGCCGGGATGACCACGCGGCCGTTTTCATTGATTCGCAACCGGACTTCTGTTTCCATGCCATAGCTCCGTGTATATGACAATAGTATATATAAATGTCATATACAATGCCATATGACATATATCACTTGTTTGTCATCCCGCCTTAGAGGCGACGTGGCATTTCATCCGCACATCGTTGTGTGATCCAGATCACAGCCCGCCTCCAGCTCCCCGAACACAATCGTCTAGTCGTTAGTTTCGCCATTTCATCCCCGTGGAGTACCCGTGTTCAGAATCATTCACGCCGAATTCCTAGCGCCCGGTATCAAACGTTTCGTGATTGCGGCCCCCCGCATTGCCCGTAAACAGAAGCCCGGCCAGTTCGTCATCCTTCGCATCTACGAGGAGGGCGAGCGCATCCCGGTCACGATCGAGAACTCCGATCCGGAGCGCGGCACTGTCAACATCGTCGTGCAATCGGCAGGGAAGACTACCCATCTGCTGAACTCGCTGGAAGCCGGCGATCAGATTCTCGACGTGGTCGGCCCGCTGGGCAAGCCTTCCGAGATTGCCAACTACGGCACCGTGGTTGTGGTTGGAGGCGGAGTTGGCACTGCGATGGCTTATCCCACTGCCGCCGCCCTCAAGCGGGCAGGGAACCGTGTGATCTCCATCGTCGGCGCGCGCAACAAGGAGTTAGTCATCCTCGAAGCAGAATTGCGAGCCGTAAGCGACGCCCTCATGATCACCACCGACGACGGCAGTTACGCCGACAAAGGCTTCGTTACCGACAAGCTCTGCCAGCTCATTCAAAACGGCACTCGTATCGACCTGGTCGTGGCGGTAGGGCCGATCGTGATGATGAGGGCAGTCGCCGAGATGACCCGCAAGGAAAACATCCACACGGTCGTCAGCCTCAACCCGATCATGATTGACGGAACGGGGATGTGCGGCGGTTGCCGCGTTCTCATCGATGGCAAAAGCGAGTTCGCGTGCGTCGATGGCCCCGAATTCGATGCGCACCGTGTCGATTTTGCCGTGCTGGTTCAGCGCAACTCCATGTACCGCGACGCCGAGCAGCGCTCCCTGGCGGAGTTCCAGCGAGTTACCAGCAGAGAAGCCAACACCCAGGAACTCGAACATGCCTGTGCCGTGGTTCGGGCAAGCCGGCAAGGAGTGCAGCAATGAGCTCTACCGCGAAGAAATCGTTAAACCCGCTTCCACTGAAGCAACGCATCAAGGTTCCCCGCCAATTGATGCCGGAGCAACCCGCGGAGGAGCGCGCCCACAATTTCACCGAGGTCAATCTTGGCTACAGTCCCGAACTCGCCCAGCAGGAGGCCCTACGCTGCTTGGAATGCGCCAAGCCCACCTGCACCGACAACTGTCCCGTGGGTGTGAAAGTAAAGGAATTCGTGGAACTGATCGTAGTCGGAGACTTCCTCGGCGCCGCCGCCAAGATTCGCGAAGACAATGTCCTCCCGGCCATCACCGGACGCGTCTGTCCGCAAGAAGACCACTGTGAAGGCAAATGCCTGTTGTCGAAGAAAGTGAAGCCCCTGGGCATCGGCTATCTGGAGCGCTTTGTCGCGGATTACGAAAAGCGCATGGGAACTCATGTGGTGCCCAGCGTGACACCCACGGGAAAGAAGGTTGCGGTCGTCGGCAGTGGTCCTTCGGGCCTTACCGTTGCTGGAGATCTGGTCCAGAAAGGACACAAGGTCCGCGTGTTCGAAGCGCTCCACGAACTCGGCGGCGTGCTCGTCTACGGCATCCCTGAATTTCGCCTGCCCAAGCAGATCATCCGCGAGCAGCTCGAATACATGCGTGAAATGGGCGTTGAGTTCGAGACCGATGTGGTCGTAGGCCGCACTGTGACCATCGATGAACTCGTGGGCGAAGAGGGCTACGACGCGGTCTACATCGGTACCGGCGCCGGGCTTCCCCAGTTCATGAACATTCCCGGAGAGCATTTCAACGGCGTCTATTCCGCCAATGAATTCCTGACTCGTATCAACCTGATGAAGGCCTACAAGTTCCCGACTTACGATGAGCCCATGCTCGATCTGCAGGGAAGAGACGTGGCCGTGATCGGCGGCGGCAATACGGCGCTCGATGCCATCCGCTCCGCCCTGCGCCTCGGCGCGCGCAAGGCCTACGTGATCTACCGCCGTAGCGAGGCTGAGATGCCAGCCCGCGCCGAAGAAGTTCACCACGCGCGTCAGGAAGGAATCGACTTCCAGATGCTCACCGCGCCGGTCGAATTCGTCTCTGACGGCAAGGGATGGCTCAGCGCCGCCCGCTGCGTTCGCATGGAATTGGGTGAACCCGATGCCTCAGGCCGCCGGCGGCCCGTGCCGATTCAGGGCTCGGAGTTCGACCTGCCGTTGTCGGTGGCCGTGATTGCGATCGGCACCAGCGCGAATCCCATCGTGCAGAGCACCACGCCTGGCCTCGGTACGAACAAGCGCGGATACATTCAGGCCAGCGAGGAAACACAGCGCACCACGCGCAAGGGCGTATTTGCTGGGGGAGA
>JBARBI010000030.1:0-1619 GCA_049792875.1 Candidatus Sulfotelmatobacter sp. | reverse complement strand
TGCCTAAAGCGTGTATATTTGTCGGCAACTCTTTCTTTTTTCATAGCTTCCCTCCATTCGCATTCAATCCGTGCGCGGAATCCTTGATTCTCGCGTGTTTTATTTTTCTCAAACTAGATCAAGGCGTTCTTCTGGAGTTTTGAACCCTGTTTCCTGCTGCATTACTACGTCAGAATTACTGGAAAGATGAGGTTTTTTCCTAGAAGCTGTTGCACAACCGTGGACAAGCCAATGAAATGACTATGGTTGAGTTTTTGAAAATGGGAGATAAGCAAGGTCAGCAGCGCCGAAGGAGGACGAATGGCGCGGTCTGGTCCATTGCTGACCGAAGCGCAGTGGAAGAAGATCGCCCCGTTGCTCCCCAAGTCGCCCAAACAACGCAAGGGCGGTCGTCCGTGGATCGAGAACCGCCGTGTGTTGGAAGGGATTCTGTGGATTCTCCGCAGTGGGGCTCGCTGGCAGGACCTGCCAGAGAAATTCCCGCATCCTTCGACCTGCTGGCGGCGACTGCGAGACTGGGAGGAGCGGGGTGTTTGGTTGGACATCTGGCGGTCGTTTCTGAGCGAGTTGAACGAGCGCCAGCAATTGAAGTGGAGCGAGTCGTTTCTGGACGGAAGTTTCGCTCCGGCAAAAAAAGGGGCTGCGGAGTCGGAAAAACCAAGCGGGGCAAGGGGACGAAGTGGATGGTGGTGGTCGACGGCCGCGGTCTTCCTCTGGGAAACTACCTTCACTCTGCCTCCCCGGCGGAAGTCCGGCTCGCGGAGACGACGCTCGCGGCGATCCGGGTAGGACGAAGTCATCACGCGGGCCGTCCTCGGCAGAAGCCGGTGCGGGTGATCGCCGACAAAGCGTATGACAGCGATCCGTTGCGGAAGCGCTTGCGGCAACGGGGGATCGAACTGATTTGTCCGCACAAAAAAAACCGCGTTCGCCCGGCGACACAGGACGGTCGAGCCCTGCGGCGCTACAGAAGGCGATGGATCGTGGAGCGCACCAACGCCTGGCTCGGAAACTTCCGGCGCTTGGTCGTGCGCTATGACCGCTCGCTCACAATCTATGGCGCGTTCTTTCATATCGCCTGCTTCATGATCGTCTTACGGAGGGTTGTGCAATAGCTTGGCTCTGTTGACATCCTCAATAAAGGCGGCGATGTTTCAACCGATACATATTGAAACTCAGTCCGAGCAGCAGCGCTTGGCGTTTCTGTGTGCGCAGCGAGCGGCCCGGTGCACGGGCCGAGAGCTTGCGCTTCACCGAGCTGAACAGGGTCTCGATCAGGGATCGGCGGCGGTAGAGTTGTCGCGGGAATGCGCGCCGCATCTCGGCGCGTATTCCATGAATGCGCCAGCTTTTCTTTCCGCGCTTGGCGGGAATCACACTGCGCGCCCCGAGTTGTTTCCGGATGTAGCTGTGATTCCACTCGCTGTCGAACTCAGCGTCGGCCAGCACCAGCCCGATGCGCGATTGCTGGGAAGCCGCTTCGACCACCTCTGGCAAATTGGCACAATCGTTCCACGGGCCGCGTCGCGCGATTTGCGACAACACAAATTGCTGATCCAGATCTACCACCACTACCCACTTCAGCCAGTGCCGCCAGGGCAGCGGTTTCTGCCCGTGAT
>JBARBI010000029.1:0-3958 GCA_049792875.1 Candidatus Sulfotelmatobacter sp. | reverse complement strand
TAGTTAAACTGCCCCTGCAGGTTCGTTCCCCAGCGGGCGTTGTAGGTCACCTGCAGAGCGTTGTAGTCAGAAGTACCGATGTTGCGCCACGAATACAGCGAGCTGAACTGGTCATGAAAGAAAGTGTAGGGGCCGAACTTGCTGTTGGGGAGCGCGGGGCTCAAGCCGGTAATGGAGGCGGGCAAATCCATTTCGAACAGCGAGAAAGTTTCGTTATGCGGGAAACAATTCCAAAGCTGGTAGATGTTTTGCGTGGCAGTCGGATTGCCGGAAGCAGCGCCGGGTGCGCAATGGAGGCCATTGGAGACGAGTTGGCTGGCGACGCCCGCGCTCCCCCATCCAGGGAACGTGTTCTCGAAGAACGGTATCGGCTGGATCTGACCGACACCCGTGCCGTTGGCAGCGGCCTTCGACAGCATCGTGGCCGCCTGAAAGTACGTGGTTTTACTTGCAGAATCCGTTAAGTCGGTAGGCATGGCCAGATCGACCTGCAAGGGCAGACGGCGGCCGATGCTGCCCACGTACGCAATCTGGAGCGAGGAGCGGGAACTGAGCTGGCGCGCGAGCGAGAGATTGAAGACGTGCGTGTAAGGGGTCTTTAAACTTTGGTCAAGCCCCCAGTTGATGGCAAAGGTGCTGTTGCCCGGAGTATAGGGAAACCCGCCCGCCGGCACAGGGCCAAACAGACAGCCAGGATCATTGATGGACGGGCATGGAGGAGGCAAGCAGGACTGGCCGGACGATCCCGGAACGAGGCAAGTGAAGCGTGGGGCGTTGGCCGGCGACACCACACCAGCGGGGTTTCCGAGAATGGTGGAAAGGCCGAAAGAGCCGTTCTGGTCAAAGCTGTTGACGATGGGAATGCCGAAGTGGTCGTACATGATGCTGTAACCGCCGCGGATGGAGAACTGGTCTCTCTTTCCCAGAACCTTTGAGACCCAGCCGTCGCCGGTGTCGGGCGCCCAGGCCACCGCGATTCGCGGAGAAAAGTTCTTGTGGTCCCAGTTCCACAGACCGGGCCCGTGATTGACAGGTCCGCCAAGAATGAAAGACATCTCGCCAGCATTGTTGGCCGGCTGGCCCTGCGCAGCTAACTGAGCGGTGTTGTTGAACCAGTCGGCGGCGTTTTGATTCGTGCAGCCTCCGCTGGCAGCCTGCACGCAAGGTGCGACCTGATAGCCATTCGTTTCGTAAGGTGGAGCTTCAAGCACCCAGCGCAGGCCGTAAGTGAACGTGACCCGAGGCGTAACCCGCCAGGTATCCTGCCCGTAGAACTCGTAGTCATTGATGGCATAACGGCGGTTGATCGCTGTGCCCTGGGGCAGGGTGCTGCCGTTGCGCGCGAAGTTATAGTGCCCGTCGCCCTCCGGGAAAATACCCATGACGATCGTAGCGGCGCTGTCGTAGTTCGGGCCAAAATTGCCATCCACGGCCGGAAAGCCGTTATTGGCCGGATCGAGCGGGCTGGAAGTGCCGGCGATTCCCCCCGTGTTGAGATAGACCGCGTTGGTCCGTACGTCGGAGAAGGAGTTAAGATAGCTGGTGTGGTCGTTGCGAATCGGGAACAGTTCGGCGCCAAACTCAAACGTGTGATTTTTTCGCGTCCAGTTCAAACTCTCCGTGAACTGGTTGACCGGCACAATGGCGATGGTGGAGCGCGTGAAGGGAACAAGGCTGGTGATTCCATCCAGGAGGACCGCCGGGTTGAACGAAGCGCCGGCAGTCTGCCCACCCTGGCGGACGAAGCCCCAACGAAAATCGTTGATGAGCCTCGGAGAGAGGAGCGAAGTGAGTCCGATGGTTAAACCCTTGCTGTCATCGAGCAGGGTCGTCTGGGCGGGCTCGCCGGGAAACTGTTGTGTCCCCGGCTGCTTGATGTATTGCAGCTGTCCGCGAGCGAATAGCGTTTCCGAACCGCTGGAGGTGATGTGGTAATCAAGCCGGCCAATATAAGTGTTGAAGCTGGAGTCAGCATTCGAGGCGAAGCGATAACCGAGTGTGTTCGAACCGTCGCCGGCAATTGCATTGGAGGCCGGATACTGCTGGAGGACGTCCAGGACTGCCTGATTTATCCCGAGTCCCTGAGGATCTATCTGTTTGATTTGGGTCGGTCCCAGGGCGTAGTAGCCGGGCTGAACGCCGCTCACGCCGTTGACCGTACCGCCCGGACAGTCCACTGTGTCCAGGCTACCGTCTGAGTTCCGTTGACATAAGTACACCAAATTGCCCGCGCGCAGAGTCGCGCTGGGAACGGTGCGCAATACGCTGAAGCCCTGGGCGTCGCGCCGCCCTTCATAGTTCAGGAAGAAGAAGAGCCGGTTCTTCACAATCGGCCCTCCCAGCGCGGCGCCGAATACGTTGCGCAGGAGCTTGGGCGCCGTATTCGATTCGCCACTCGTTAACTGCGAATATTTCAAGAACGGATCGTTGGCACTGAAGACCGTATTGCGGTTGTACTCGTAGGCCGAGCCGTGAAAGTTATTGGTGCCGCTCTTGGTGGCCAGCGCCACCTGAGCGCCGCTGGAATAGCCTGAATCGGCGTTGGAGTTGGCGGTGGTGACCCTGAATTCCTGGATCGAGTCGGGCGGTACATTCAGGACGCTGGTGAACGCAAAACCATTGTTCTGGTCGTTGACCCCAACGCCGTCGAGGGTGACGTTGGATTGGTCGCTGCGGGTGCCATTCACCGCACCGCTCCGCGTATCCTTCGTGGGATCCAGTTGATTGCCCAGGTACGCCACACCGGGCTGGAGGCTCAGCAACTGAACTACGTTTCGGTCGGCAATGGGCAATTGCGCGATCTGGTTTTCCTCGACAGTGTTGCCAAGCGACGCGTCGGTGCGGTTGATGAGCGGTGCCTGGGCTTCGACCGTTACTTTGGTCTCGACACCCGCAACCTGAAACCGAATGTTCATGGTTAAAGGTGTTTTGACAACGAGCTTCACGTCCGACGCCAAAAAGGGCGCAAAGCCGCTTGCCGTGGCCTCCAATCGATAGTTCCCCGGATGCACATCGAGGAACTGGTATAGGCCCGCGCCGTTGCTGGTGGTAGTCCGCTGCAACCCGGTTGCGGCGTCGGTCAAGGTAATCTTCGCGCCGGCAACACTCGCACCGGACGGGTCGGAAACGTTGCCATTCAGTTGGCTCGCGGATTGCGCTGTTGCCAACGAGGCCAAGAGCGTCAATACGGCAAACACCCAAATCGCGTGCCTTGCTCCCTGCTCACATCGAATGCCAAACTCATACCACCGCTCGTGCCGACTGCTGCTCGATTGCTGATGGATTCGTTTCATCGACATAGCCTCCAGGTAGAAGACAAAGCCGGGCGAAAACACGCGAAGAAGAAATCACACTCCGCCCGTTCGTTTGCGCCTTTTCGACTTCTTGTACGGATTCTGGGGCAACCAGATCCAACCCTTCCTGCCCCGAGTGCCGCGGATTATACCTTAAGACCACATCAAGGTTCATGCGCAAAAAAGAAGCTCGCGAAACGCTGATTCCTATCGAATCGGCAAAGGGAGTGGGATGGGGGATTGGTGCGCGACGTGATCTCACTGCAACACACCCCAACCCCTGTTGAAATTCCGGACTTTGATCAGGTTCGAGTATTGGGTCGCCGACTGAACATGTACCTTTGATTCAGAATCGACTTCATTTCAGGGGAGGCGCGACCCCACATTTCCACGTATGCTGTGGGTGTGCAGACGCTTCGAATCGGATTGGCGGTAGCGCTGTTCATCCTGCTGGGATCCGCGAACCTCACTCGGGAACAATACCGAGGCGCCCCGGCGCTCCCTCTCCAAGACGATGATCAAGGATGGGCAGAGAAGACCTTAGGCACGCTTTCCCTCGAAGAGAAGGTCGGCCAGTTGTTCATGATTCGGATGCGAGTGGCAGGCTCGGGAGTTCGGAATACCGAGTATTCACGGCTCTCCGACAGCATTCGCAAGTACCATAT
>JBARBI010000028.1:0-17227 GCA_049792875.1 Candidatus Sulfotelmatobacter sp. | reverse complement strand
CAGTAGGACTCGCCATGAAGCTGGCGGGCGGATTGGTACAAGTGGCCGTAGTTGGAGGAGAAGAACAACTGTATTCCGAAAAGCTCGCGTGCCCGGATTGCGGCATCAGCGTCCCGCAACTCGAGCCGCGCTCCTTTTCGTTCAACAGCCTGTACGGCGCGTGTCCGGAATGCCACGGCTTGGGAAGCCGCTACGATTTCGATCCGGCCAAGGTGATCACCGACTGGTCGAAGCCGCTGCTCGATGGCGGCCTGGGGCCGGGGTCGGCGTCGCAGAATCTGATTCACATGCTGCAGATTTCGTCGGCAGCGTATGGCATCAATCTGAACACGCCGTTTGAGAAGCTTCCCGAGAAGACGCAGGATTTCTTGCTGAACGGAGAGCCGGGGCGTGGCGGGAAAACCGGATTCCACGGCATCTTTGGATACCTGAAACAGAATCTCGAAGAGTCGACTTCAGAAGGATATCGCGATTGGCTGATGGATCACATGTCGGCGACCGAGTGTCCGGCGTGCCACGGGAAGCGGCTGCGGCCAGAGAGCCTGGCCGTCAAGGTGAACGGGATGTCGATTGCCGACTTCACCGCCATGCCGGTGGCGCGATCGCTGGCGGTGGCGCAGGGCATCAAGCTGGCTGGACGCGACGCGACCATTGCCGGGCGGGTGATGCACGAGATTGTGGAACGGCTGCAGTTCCTGAACGCGGTGGGGCTGGGCTACATCTCGCTCGATCGTTCGGCAGCGACGTTGTCGGGCGGGGAAGGTCAGCGCATTCGGCTGGCGACCCAGATCGGGTCGAAGCTGCGCGGCGTGTTGTATGTGCTCGATGAACCGTCGATCGGATTACACCACAGGGATAATGGACGGCTGTTGACTGCGCTTGAGAACTTGCGCGACCTGGGCAATACCGTGCTAGTTGTGGAGCACGATGAAGAAACGATCCGGCGGGCGGATTATGTCGTGGATCTGGGGCCGGGCGCGGGCCGCCACGGTGGAAGTCTGGTGGCGCATGGAACTCCAGCGGAGATCATGAACGATCCTGACTCGCTGACCGGGGCTTACATCTCGGGCCGGACATCGATTGCGATGCGTCCCGAGCGGCGGCATGCGAACGGGGCGGCGCTGACGATTCTGGGCGCAAAGGAAAATAATCTCAAGAATCTGGACGTAACATTTCCGCTGGGCGTGATGACGGTGGTGACCGGAGTTTCCGGTTCCGGCAAGTCAACGCTGGTGAATGACATTCTGTATCGGGCGCTGGCGCGGCAACTGTACCGATCACGCGAGAAATCGGGTGACCACAAGGCGATTTCGGGCGCGGAGAATATTGATAAGGTCATCCGCATCGACCAGTCACCCATCGGGCGCACGCCGCGCTCGAATCCGGCTACGTATACGGGAGTGTTCACGCTGATTCGCGACCTGTATGCAATGCTGCCCGAGTCGCGCGAACGCGGTTACAAGGCAGGACGGTTTTCATTCAATGTCTCCGGCGGACGCTGCGAGGCGTGCCAGGGCGAGGGGCAGCGGCGCATCGAGATGAATTTTCTGCCCGACGTGTACGTGCTGTGTGAAGTGTGCGGCGGGCGACGCTACAACCACGAGACACTTGCGGTGAAGTACAACGGGAATTCGATCGCCGACTTGCTGGAAATGCCCGTTTCCGATGCGCTGCTGATCCTGGAGAACATTCCGCAGGTGAAACAGAAGCTGCAGACGCTGGTTGACGTCGGCCTGGGATACATTCATCTAGGACAGTCGGCGGTGACGCTTTCCGGCGGCGAAGCGCAGCGCATCAAGCTCGCGCGCGAATTGAGCAAACGGCAGACGGGCAAGACCCTCTACCTCCTCGATGAGCCGACTACCGGGCTGCATTTCGATGATGTGAAGAAATTGCTCGACGTGCTGCACCGCTTGACCGACCTGGGAAACTCGATCATCATCATCGAGCACAATCTGGATGTGATTCGTAATGCTGATTGGATTATTGATCTGGGGCCCGAAGGCGGAGAAGAAGGTGGACGCCTTGTGGCCCAGGGCACTCCGGAGCAAGTGGCGCGCGTGAAGAAGTCGTACACCGGGCAGGCGCTGGCGGGGTATTTTGGGAAGGCAGTTCCCAGTTCCCGGTCACCCGTTCTCAGTTAAAGAGTTCGTTTGGCGATATTGAGCCCGGTCCATACGGAATATTTTCGGTTTATTCCGGAGATTGGCCCTGAAGAAACAGACGGACCAAGACAGAGTCGAGAGAGAGTATCTTTGTCATCTTCCGACAATCCGCAGTTTAATCCCCAGCCCGTGATAAGCGCCGACCCGCACGCGCCGGTGCCGAGCACGCCAGATCCCTTCGCTCTTGCTCACGATGCTGCAGGGATCGCCGCTCCTGCTCCAAAAGGACCGCCTCCGGTCGAGAACCCCATCTGGAATGGTTGGGACGTCCTGCTGATCGCTGCCCTCACGTTCGTCACCATGCTGGTGCTGCAGCTATTGGTGATCATGGGAGCGGGGTGGTTGGTCTATCCCCACTCGAACCTGGCGATGGTGGCGCAGAAACCGATTCTTCTACTGGTGTCGCAGTTCCTGATCTACGCCGCGGTGGCGGGGTGCATGGTCATGCTCGTCGAGGGCAAGTACCATGTGCCGTTCTGGCGGGCGATCCGGTGGAACTGGCCGCGATCGGAATGGAAACTGCTGGCTGTGGGAGCGGCGATGCTGGTCACGCTCGGCATGCTCCAGAACCTGTTGCCCATGCCGAAGGACACACCGTTCGAGCATTTGTTCGATCGCCCGCGCGACGCCTACTTGCTGGCCATTATCGCCGTAAGCCTGGGACCGCTGATGGAAGAACTGTTCTTTCGCGGGTTCATGTACCCGGTGCTGGCGCGCCGATGGGGCGCGGCCTGGGGGATCGGGCTCACGGCGTTGCCGTTTGGGTTGATTCATCTCCCGCAGTATGGATGGGCGTGGGGAGCGGCATTGGTCATTGTCCTGGTCGGAGTGGTGTGTGGCGTGGTGCGAGCGGTAACCGGTTCGGTGGGCGCCAGCTTTCTGGTGCACGCCGGATACAACGGGACCCAGATGATCATCGCTTTGGTGTACACGCACGGGTTCCGGCACATGGAGAAGGCCGCGGTCTTTCTGCTGTAAATCACAAAAGCTTTGTCATTCTGAGCGAAGCGAAGAACCTATGCATCGGCGGCCAGCAGACCGCATAGGTCTTTCGCGGCAAAAGATGCTGCTCAGAAAGACCGGCCCGCGTATGGCAGGGGCGGGCATGAGAGGGTACGAGAGGGGCGGCGGATCGATTTGAAGTATAGTATTCGGAACCTCCGGACGAAGTATGAGCCAGCCAGATGTCCCCAACCAGAATCGCGAATCAAGGCCAAAGACTGTGGCTGAGACCCTCTTGTCGCCCAGCATTCTGGAAGCGCTTCCCGACGCGGTGGCCGCGGTCAACCAGCAGGGCGTCATCCTACAAGTCAATTCCCAGACGGAAGCCATGTTTGGCTACACGCGAGATGAATTGATCGGTCAGAAGATCGAGATGCTCGTGCCCGACCGGCAGCGGGGACAGCATCATTTACATCGCGAGCACTTTCACCAGCAACCCAAGATCCGCCGCATGGGATCAGGTCTGGATCTGCTTGGTCGGCGCCGCGATGGGTCCGAATTTCCCGTCGAGATCAGCCTCAGCCCCGTTACAACGAATGGCGAAACGATGGTGCTGAGCGTCATTCGCGACATCAGCGATCGCAAGCGCATTGAGGAAGAACTGCGCCGTGCCAATGAAGAACTCGACCTGAGAAAGAGCCGGGAGTTGCGGGATTCTCAAAACCGCCTGGCGCTGATCGTCGATTCTTCCCAAGACGCGATTATCGCCAAGAATCTGGACGGCATCGTTACCCACTGGAACAAAGGCGCGGAACACATCTATGGCTACTCCGCGCAAGAGATGATCGGCCAGCCAATTTCGGTGCTCGTGCCCAAAGAGCGAGTTGATGAGATTCCGGAAATCCTGGAGAAGATCCGCCGCGGGGAGCGGGTGGAATATTCCGAGTCGGTACGCGTTACCAAAGACAAACGGCATTTGAATGTCTCGATTTCGGTTTCACCCATCCATGATGCGGAGGGAAACGTGGTCGGGGCGTCCACGATTGCCCGCAATATCACCACGCAAAAGAAAATCGAGGATCAACTGCGGCAGTCGCAGAAAATGGAGGCGGTGGGGCGGTTGGCCGGCGGCGTAGCACACGATTTTAATAACCTGTTGGGCATTGTCACCGCCTGTTCAGAACTACTGCGAAGCCGTGTGGATGCGAACAGCGTGGAGTATATCGACAACATCCGCGAGGCTTCGAAGCGGGGCGCGTCCTTGACTCGGCAACTGCTTGCTTTCAGCCGTCGACAACCGGTGCAGACCCAGTTGCTGGATTTGAACGAACGCCTCAGGGAAGTGAGCAGGCTGTTGCATCCGCTCATGGGAGACGACGTTGAGATTGTGCTCTTGCCACGATCGGCAAGCGCCATTATTGAAGCCGATCCCGGCCACCTGGACCAGATTGTCATCAATCTGGCGGTGAACGCGCGCGATGCCATGCCGCATGGCGGGAAGTTGATTCTTGAGACTGCCGTTTTCGATTTCGATGAGTCGTTTGCCCGGGAGCATCCGACGATCACCATGGGGCGGTATGCGATGCTGGCGGTCAGCGACAACGGAACCGGCATGGATGAAGCGACGCGATCCCGCGTCTTCGAACCCTTTTTCACAACGAAAGAAATGGGCAAGGGAAGCGGGCTAGGCCTGGCCACCGTCTACGGCATCGTCAAGCAGAGCGGAGGTCATGTCTCGGTCTACAGCGAGCCGGGGCACGGCACCACGTTCAAGATTTATCTCCCCAGCGCGGAACACAAGCTGGGGACAGCGCCCGCGGTGCAAGCGGAGGCGCTGCCTGCGAGGCGAGAGGGCATGACCATCCTTTTAGCGGAAGACGACGTCATTATGCGACGGCTCACGCGGAGGATGCTGGAGGAGCATGGATATAAAGTCCTTGAGGCGGAGGACGGGAAATCCGCACTGGATGTGATGGCCTTTGACCATGCATCGATTGACCTGATCCTTACCGATGTCGTGATGAAGGGAATGACCGGGCCTGAACTCGTGCTGCGGCTGCTCGAGTCGCATGCGGCGATGAAAGTTGTATATATGTCGGGTTATACCGGGGAACTGGTGGCGCAGCAGGGATTGGAGAGCGGCATCCGCCTCCTGGAAAAGCCGTTCACACGGGCGGATTTGCTGAAGACGCTCGACGCCGCGCTAGGGTAGTTCGTGTGGCGCGGATATTGGCGGGCAAAAGTGCCCGCCCCACATAATCTTTACTTCACCGTGACCGTCAGCAGCTGCGCGCCGCTTACAACGTAGTCCAGCGGAGGTGTCGCGGTTTCGTCGACGCTGGATTCTCCGCTGACGATCATCTCCTGGTTGCCGCGCATTCCCTCCATCACGTTCATGACCGAGATGGGCAGGGTGGGCATGACTTTGTCGGCGACGCGGGCCTCGGGATCGGCTTCGAGCAGGGAAACGTAGAGCCGATTATTGGCGTGCTCTTTGTTGAGCAACGCGATCGTGGACGCCAGATCGAGTTTGCGGCCGAAAGCCGGGTTGGTGCGGCCCACGCGGTCGAGCGTCTCGCCGTCACTCACCAGGATCCGCAGAATTCCTTTGCTGGCCGAGGTGGGAATCTTTACCGGAATCTGGCGCACCACGCGCTCGCCACGGTAGGGAGCGAGCACGGTTTCGACGATGATCTGATCGCCGGGACGGGCTTCGCTCACGTCGGTGCGGGCACTCTCCAGTCGCGCCCAGCGGCGTTCGCGGACCAGGTCGAAGTCGAGCTTCACGCTTTTTACGGCGGGAGCGTTGTAGGGATTGCCGTAGATCCGTCCGAAGCGCTCGGCCAGCGAAAGAGCGGCGGCCATGGCGGCAGGCTGCCCGTTCTCGGCGGGAACGAACATGTTCTTCAGCGCTACCTCGGGAAAGCCCTTCACGTTGATGCTGCCAGTGAGGCGGTAGGTGACTTCCTCGCCGTATTCATTCACCCCATGCAGAGCGTTGTACACCGTCGCCATGATGGCCACGGGACTCAGGCGTGGGTTGTTCAATACTTCGTAATGGAAGTCTTTTTGCGATGCGCTGCCTCCACCGTGGATGGTCAGCGTCACCGGTATCATGTCGGGCTGTTTGTTAAACACGCCCAGGATGCCGGTGTGGCGATCCTGCACGAAGACACCCGCCTGCTCGGTGGTGTTGACGATCTTGAATGCGTTCAGGGGGGAAGGCAGTGTAGCCAGCACCTGCGCCTTGTTCATGGGCAGATCGACGGAGCCGAACTGCAGCAGCGGATGCCCGCAGGCCAGAAGTCGCTGGGGATCAAGGTAGGTGACGGTACAGGTGGCTGCGATATCCATATCGCCACGGACTAGAATCGCGCTCACGGCCGAACCGGCTTCCAGGGGTTCCGGTTGCTTGTCTTCGCTGACCGAGCCTGCACCCATCACCGGAACGATTCCGACCGCAGCGAACTCCCCAGCGAACCGGCGAACCGTGTCTTCGGAGAATCCGTTAAACACCAGGGGCGCGTCGATCGGCTTCAGGTAACTGGCGTACTCCTGCATAGAGGCCGGGAGCGAATTGGCATCTCCGGGAGCCGCGGTTTTTCCGGCGGCGTTCGTGACCACAGGCTTGGTGACGGCGGTCTCTTCGGCGGGTGATTTGTCGAGCGCGTTGATCTCGAGCATGTCGGCGATCGGGGTGACGCCGGCGATCGGTTCTTTCGAGAACTCGCCAATGCGGAAGGCCAGTGCGCCAGCCAGTTTGCCGTCCAGATATACCGGGCTGCCGCTCATGCCCGCGACCACGCCCGTGTATTCCACCTTCGTTCCGTGCAGCCGGATCAGAATAATGTTGCCCTTGGGCCCGTTCACGTTGTGCAGAACGCCGAGGACTTCCACGTCCATGGATTCCGGCTTAATTCCCTCAAATACCGTGAGGGCGTAGCCGCGCATCCCGGCATGGATCTGGTCCACCGGGATGGTGGGCTGCGAGGTTTGGGCAGTCAGGATTCTGGGTAGGGATAGACCTAACGCGAGAAGCGCGAGAACGACTTTTCTCATGTAATGCCCCGACACGGGACCCGCCAACAGGCCCCCCTGCAGATTAGACTCAGACCAACTGCGACTCGTTGCCAGGAGGGGAAAGATCTGGGACCGGGCAAAACATCCCAATTGCGAATCCTTGCGTCTATACTAGCACAGAGGCTTTTCGGGGTTCACCATGTTTAATCGTCAGAAAGATAAGACTTTAGAGCGTAGATACGGGAACCGGACCGCCCTTATTCTGGGTTTGCTGATCGGCTTGGGCCTTTCCTTGCCGGTGGTTGCGCAGGACCCATCGAGTCAGGCGCCCGCCACCCAGACGCCGTCTCCCACTCCGGACAATGGCAAACCGAAGCAGGAAGTCCCCGCCGAGGCCGGTGGTCCCACCGACAACGTGGGGCCGTACGCTATCCCAAAGAAGAAGACGGAAGACGCACCGCCGCCACCTCCGGTAGCCGCGCCGAAGAAACTTGAGGATATCCCCGACTATTCGTTGAAGGTGAACGTGCCGCTGGTCAATGTGGACGTGATGGTCACGACCAAGAATGGGCAATTCATTCCGGGGCTGCAACAGGCGAATTTCCGCATTCTCGAGGATGGTGTGCCGCAGGAAGTGACCCACTTCGGGGTGTCGCAGGCGCCGATCACGGCTGTGCTGCTGGTCGAGTTTGCCTCGACCAATTACTTTTTCATGATCGATGCTCTCCGGGCCTCGTACGCCTTCGCGAATACCTTAAAAAAGGATGACTGGGTCGCGGTGACCTATTACGACATGCAACCGCACATCCTCGTCGACTTCACGCAGGACAAGAAGGCGGTTTACGGAGCGTTGAACCAGTTGCGCATTCCGGGATTCGCCGAAACCAATCTTTTCGACGCGTTGTTTGACACGCTGGATCGCCTGGACCGCGTGGAAGGGAAGAAGTACGTTATCCTGGTCACAACCGGCATCGACACCTTCAGCAGGCTCACGCTGGACAAGATCATGAAGAAGATCAAGGACACCAAAGACGTGACCATCTTCCCGGTTAGTGTAGGGTTCCTGCTGCGCGAGTGCTTCGATTCGGGCCGCTGCCGTGGGTACTCTCACGGTTTTGGGATCCCGGTCGGACACATGGACTACCTGCAAGGCGACAACGAGATGAGAACCTTTGCAGCCATGACAGGAGGCCGCGCTTACTTCCCGCGCTTCGAGGCGGAGATGCCGGAGCTGTTTGGCGAAATCTCTGACGACATTCGCAAGGTGTACACGATTTCCTATCACCCCACCAACTCGAAGCTGGACGGAACCTACCGCAAACTGAAGGTTCAGCTGGTGGCGCCCGATGGCGGTCCGTTGAAGGTGAAAGACCAAAAGGGCAAAGACCTTAAGGTTGACATCGTGGCACGGGACGGGTACACGGCGAAACACACGGTGGACTAGAGTCGGTTGCCAGCTAGCCAGTACGAAGCGAGGGCGGGTCTGTTGCAGCATTTCCGGGATACTTCACTGAGCAACTCCTCAATGCACACGGAACAAGTGGTCAAGCAGGAAAAACATTCCGGCGCCCACGAAAACCAGTAGGGCCATCTTCATCGCAGGCTCTTTGTTGACCTCGGGAATCAGGTCGGAAGCGGCTACGTAGATGGTGACTCCCGCCGCCAGTGGGAGCCCTGCGCCCACGTGATGGCGAAACAGCGCCATCGTCAGAACGCCGGCGAGCGTCGACCCGCCTAAGACCACCGATGCGCCCCACGCCGTCCCCCGGCTTCGTCCGCTGGCCAGCATGACCGAACTGACGGTGAAGCCCTCGGGAATCTTGTGCAGAAAAATCGCGAGGAAGATCAGCCAGCCCAGCCAGTTCGAGACCAGAAATCCCGATGCGATGGCAATGCCGTCGAAGAACGTGTGAATAATCAGACCCAGCAACACGGAGTATCCCGTGTTGGAGTGCGCGAACTCGTCGCGATGGGTCTCCTCGCCAAAATGGAAGTGCGGCGTGACCGTGTGTTCGAAGAAGTGGATGATCAGATAGCCGAGCAGAACGAGGAATGCCGCAGACCGTCCGCGCAGTTCGATACTTTCCGGAACCATTTCGACCAGCGCGGTGGCCAGCATGAATCCCGCACCCAGGGCCACAAAATAGCGCAGATAGCGCCGCTCCCAGTGCCGCTGCACGATAATGGCACCGCCGAAGACGTTGGCGGCAGCCGCGGTGAGGCCTAGAAGCACGCTGGTTAGGATGGGGTTCATGAGCAGACAGCCGGGATCATAGCAGTTTCACCTAGCGATCTCACCACGGAGGCACAGAGTCACGGAGAAATCCAACGACTTCTATCTTCTCCGTGACTCCGCGTCTCCGTGGTGAAAGAGGTTAGCCCGAATGCCGAATGTGCATCACGTCGCCGTCCTGCACGATGTAATCCTTGCCTTCCAGGCGCAGCGTGCCTTTGGCGCGGGCATTGGCTTCCGAGCCGGCTTCGAGAAGCTGGTCCCAGCGGATGGTTTCCGCGCGGATGAAATGCTTTTCCAGGTCGGAATGGATGGCGCCTGCACCCTCCTGGGCACGCGTGTTGGCGGGAATCTGCCAGGCGCGGCATTCGTCTTCCCCGGCGGTGAAGAATGAGATCAGGCCCAACAGTTTGTACGTCGTGCGGATGAGCCGGACCAGTCCGCTCTCCTTCAAACCGTAGCTCGATAAAAACTCGGTCGCGTCGGCGTCGCTCATCTCGGCCAGTTCGGCTTCGACCTTCCCGCAGATGGCCGTGGCCGCCGCGTTGGGGCGTGCAGCTGTCTCTGTCAGCTTGTACTTGCTCACGGCTTGGTCGAGTTCTTTTCCTAGTTCGGTAGACTCGCCGATGTTGAGCACGTAGAAAATCGGCTTCTCGCTGAGGAACATGAAGCCGCGGAGGCGCTTCTTGTCCTCCGGAGTCATCTCCATTTCGCGCAACGGTTTCTCCGATCCCAGATGCGCATTGGCGCGCTTCAGCAACTCGAATTCTTTTTCGAGTTCTGGCGTCTTCATCTTCTTAAGATCTTTTTCCAGGCGCTCCAGACGCTTTTCGATCTGCCCGAGATCGCTCACCATGAGGTCGAACTCAACATTCTTAATGTCGCGCAGGGGATCGATCTCTGCCACCAGCGGAACTGCGGGATCCTCAAACACGCGGACCACGTGAGCGAGTGCGTCCACTTGGCGCAGGTGGCCGATGTAGGCAGTCTCTTTCAGCGCGTCCTGGCCGATCGCGCCGACGTCGACGTATTCGACCGAAGTGTGTGTCAGTTTCTTGGGGTTGTAGAGCGCGGCAAGGCGGTCCAGGCGGTCGTCGGGAACCTTGGCGACCCCGATGTGCGCCTCGCGCGGGTTGGCGTGGGCTTGCGCAGAGAGATGCGCCTTGGTCAAGATGCGAAATAGCGAGGTCTTGCCTACCTGGGGCAGGCCTATAATGCCGGTTTTCATAAAGGGCTCTTCGCTGTTCGCTCTCGGCTTTTGGCCAGTACTCGGATGAATGGAGCGCAGGGTTGACGATGCGCCTCAGAGAGCGTTACACAACCTTTCAGGATAAACGATAGAGTGAGGATTGCCCAAACGATTGCCTACTCATGTGGGGACGCCGCCCCCGGCTGTCCGTCGAGCAAAGCTCGACACTCGGTCGCTCACCGCAGATGAATCAAAATTCCCCCCACGCGCCGGAGGGTCGGCGGGAACGCCCCGGCCCGCATGCGCCGCCGCCCCGTTCAGGAATCTTCACCACCCAATCGTCTGATGGTCAGCCTCCGCTCGGGACTTTTCAGGCAAACTTCAGGCACCTCCTTTAGCTTCGATTGAGGGGCGATCCATGGGAATGGCGGCCCGTGCCTGGAGCTCTGGGCCTCCTGGGCCCGGCGCACCTAAGGAGGATCTCACTTTCACGACCCAACTGATCTAGACTGTGGAGAGTCTGAGCCTGGTCCTCCCGGCTGATCCGATGAAGCTGCTGATCGTGGAAGATGAAGCGCGCATGGCTGACCTTCTCCGCAAGGGACTGACGGAGGAAGGCCACACGGCGACCTGCGCGTCCGATGGCGCCGAGGGTCTGGCCTTGGCGAAGTCCTACGAGTTTGACGTCATTATCCTCGATGTCATGATGCCCAAGCTCAGCGGATATGAGCTCGCCAAGCGTCTGCGCGCGGAAAAAATTCCGACGCCCATCCTTATGCTGACCGCCCGCGACTCTGTGCCGGACGTGGTTCGCGGCCTCGACCTGGGCGCCGATGATTACATGACTAAACCATTCTCGTTTGACGAGTTGGTGGCGCGGCTGCGCGCGGTGAAACGGCGCGCGCTGGTTTCCCAGGACACAAGTCTGCGGGTTGCCGACCTCGTTCTCGATCCGGCCAGCAGGGAGGTGCTGCGTGGGGAAGAGCGGGTCTCGCTGACGCGCACGGAATACAATCTGCTGGAGCGGCTCATGTACCGCGTCGGCAAAGTGGTTTCCCGGCGCTCGCTGATCGAATCGGTCTGGGGTTTCGACCGCGAAATCGAAGAAAATACCCTGGACGCGTTCATGCACCTGTTGCGCAACAAGATCGATCCGCCCGGTCACCCGAAGTTAATTCACACCGTGCGCGGCGTGGGCTACATGATTCGTCCGGATACGCAAGCATGAGAAGACTCTCCATCGGAGTTCGCCTCACACTTTGGTACCTGGCGATCTTCGCTCTCGCCCAATTCTTCTTTGGCGCCGGCATGTGGTTCATCTTGCGGCATAATCTCTACGACCTCGTCGACGACGGCCTGGAAGCACAGATCGACGACGTAAGATCTTTCCTCGCCGCGCAGAAGAAAGACGCCTCGATTGCCAAACTGCAGGAGGAGGTCAACGAAACCTACGCCATTGAGCATCCCGGCGATTATCTTGCGGTCTATGCCGAACACGGCGAGCTGATTTACCGGTCCGCGTTTCTGCAGGCGCACCCCTCGGTGCTGTTGCCGCCAAGCCAGGTGGAGGGTCCCACTTTGAAAAGCCGCCAGGTCGATGGGCGGACCTTCCGTTTTATTTTCGAAAAACTGAATGTCAACGGCCACATCTTTGCCGTAGAGATGGGTGTCCCAGCCGACGATGCCGTCGAGACCCTTGACTTGTTCCGTTCTTATCTGCTGATGCTGGCACCCCTGCTGTTGCTGGTGGCCGCAGGCGGCGGCTACTGGTTGAGCCGGAGAGCCCTGTCGCCCGTGGACGCACTGGTGCGAACCGCGCGCGAGGTGAGCGGAACGAATCTCAGCAGCCGGGTGCCGAAATTGGAGACCGGCGATGAACTGCAGCGCCTGTCGGACACGCTGAATGAAATGCTGGACCGGATTGAATCTGCATTCCTGCGCATCACGCAATTTACCGCCGACGCCTCGCACGAATTGAGGACGCCGGTCTCTCTCATCCGCACCGAGGCGGAACTGGCCTTGCGTCGCTCGCGGGGAGAAGCCGAGTACCAGGAGTCGCTGCGCCACATTCTGCTGGAGGCGGAACGCACTACCGTCCTGATTGAACAACTGCTGTCGCTCGCCCGTACCGACTCGGGGCGCGAGACGCTTCACCTGCAGTCCGTGGATTTGCGCCAGACCCTGCGTGGCGTGGTCAACAGCTGGCAGCAGGTGGCCACGATCCGCAACCTGCAATTTTCCGCAAACCTCGAGCGTGCAGACCTGTTTGTCATGGGCGATGAGACTTTGCTGCAGAGACTGGCCGACATTCTGCTCGACAACGCGTTCAAGTACACTCCCTCGCCGGGGTTTGTGCACCTGTCTTTGGAAGTGAACGGCGAGAACGCTTTGATCGCGTTGCAAGACTCGGGACCAGGCATCGCCCAGGAAGAACAAAGCAGGATATTCGAACGCTTCTACCGCGTCGACAAGGCTCGAAGCCGCGCTCAAGGTGGCGCTGGCCTGGGTCTGGCCATCGCGCAGTGGATCGTCACCCAGCACCACGGCACGATCGGAGTAGAAAGCTGTCCTGGGCAGGGCGCCACTTTCCGTGTGGAGTTGCCCATCATCGCCGTGCCGGTGCAGAACCCGCTGCCGGCGTGATCGTATTCGAAATTCGCAACCGCTGCCGTACAATGGAAAAGCCTTCCTGGAGCCGGGATGGCGGAACTGGCAGACGCAGCGGACTCAAAAGCGGACGCCAGCTATCTAGTAAGTCTAAGTAAATAAATAACATCCAGATGTAATGGCAGACGCAGGGGATTTCGGAGGCGTCGACGTCTCGTAAGTCAAAGTAACAAAAGGCGCCGGCGTGACGGCACGGCTTACACATCCGGATTTCAGAAAAATACTGACTCTAGCCATTGCCCGACGCAATCCTACAGCCTTGGGTCAACCGGTTCGCATTCTAGCGCCAACACTCCAAAAACACACTCGTGAACTCGGCGGAGCGGCTCCTTGTGGACGAATCGTTCAAGTGCTTCCAGTCTCAAGGCGAACTCACGAAGAGCAAGCGATCGTTTGGTTCCAGACCTCGGCTCTTGAGCCGCTCCAAGTTGACGAAGATTAGTGGCGACCCGGGAAGGTTCCGTCTGTCTTCCCACGAAACTAGGGAACATCCCGTCCGTCCCCGCGTTTTGCCCATTTCTTTCTTTTTACCGAGCTAACTGAAGCGCATGCACCGGCGACATGTTTGTGACCGGTGGTACGGTGCCGGCCGATTTGAGCATGGCCCAGAGAATTCGATTAAATAACGCATCATCAATGCGATCAGGGGCACTAAAATCGAGACCTTCTGACATTCTGGCAGCCGCGCCCTGTGCCGGGTTCATCTCGTTCAAATCCACTTTAGGAACCATGGTGCTGTAGGGTGTGAGGTCTGGAGTCGCGGCGAACATGTCTGCCAGAGAGCGGCTGAAGTAATCGAATTTGGACATACGTCCCATTCCCAAAATGTCTTCGATGGCCGCTATTACGTCTGTAGTGTTAGCGAATCTGTGGACCGTACCAGAACGGCCATAAGCCGAGATGGCGAGAAACGGTGAGCGGTGCGAGTCCACGTGGTCAGGACCGGCCTGCGAATCGTCCTCTACTACAAAGACCACCGTGTCCCGCCAAAATGGAGTTTGCGAGAGCGCTTCCACGATCCGGCCCAGTGCAAGATCATTGTCGGCCATGCAGGCCCGAGGCGACGCATGGCCCGCGGCGCCGCCCACCGTGTGATCTCTTGGCAAATACATCAGGGACAGCGCCGGCATGTCGCCTTTGCGAACAAAGTCGTGCAGCTCTTCGATCCACGCGTCGGCCCGTTTTTGATCGGGAATCTCCAGGTTGGTTTCGGGATAGCTGGAGCTTACGTCAGCCGGCAGATCGTGCGACGTATCGGGCCCGACCACGATATCGCCGTAGTCGCGGAACCAGATTCCTTTCTTGGCGGCTAGGTTCCACAGATACCCACCCAGCGGGTTGTCGGCCTCGTCGCCGGCAAGGTCCGCCCGCCGGTCGGAGTACATGGAAGGAACTGTCTTTTCGGCGTAATCAGTAACATAAGCCGCCGTGGACCAGACGTGTCCTTGGCCACTTACTTCCGCGTTGGTGAAAAAGCGGTCAAACAGCCCGAAGCGAAGCGCCAGGGCGTGATGATTCGGCGAGACGTCCTGGCCGAAGAACACCAGATTAGGGTCGCCATCCCCTTCTTTCATATCACCAAGAACTTGATCGTAGGTACGGTTCTCCTTAACGATGTAAACCACATGCTTGAAGGGCGGATATCGCTTGGTGGATCGCTTCTGTCCCCAGCCATTCGCTTCCGCTACCCTGCGCGAATCCTGAGCCAATCGCGCGGGACTAAGATCAGAGGAAACGAACCGTAGCGTTCCATTGAGCTGGCCAAGGTCATAGCCTAACGGGCGTTGGATCCCCTTTCCGGGAGTTGGCCCGTCTGGGTTCGAGTGGCTACCGTGCCCCTTTCCATTTAGGATGAGCAGCCCCTTATCTACTTCCAGAACGTCGGTCGGATACCAGTCTGTAGGAATGCGGCCAACCGGACGTAACCCGGCTTGCGCGGCTCCTTCCGCAGTACTAAAGACGGCGACGGCATTGTTGTCGGCTTCGGCCACAAATAGCTTCGAGCCGTCCCGCGAAAGGCCGAGCGCATTGGGTGTACTTCCCTGTGAAGGAGCGCCGGGGGCTTCGTCTTTGAGATAGTGCAAGACTTTTCTCGCATGTGTATCTACCACTGCAATCCGGTCTGTGCCCGCTAAGGCGACAAACAACCGCGATCCGGATGGATTTGACTTAAGCGCCGAGGGCCGCTGCCCAACCTCGAGCCGTCCGGTATAGAACAATGTCCCCCCCGGGTTGGTCCGGAACATCGAAAGAGTGTGACCGCCCCACGCGGAGACATACACGTTGCCATCGGCAGCCACTTCAACTGCGTAAGGATAGTGGTCGGTAGAAAATCGCTGCACGACCTTCCCCAAAGATGGGTCCACCACGGCAAG
The DNA here is from genome assembly GCA_049792875.1 of Candidatus Sulfotelmatobacter sp. GTDB lineage: Bacteria > Acidobacteriota > Terriglobia > Terriglobales > Acidobacteriaceae > Sulfotelmatobacter. Next base: position 1,636 of record JBARBI010000028.1, on the reverse strand, counting down.
GCCGTCGCCGACATTCTCCACAACGTAAAGAAAATTTCCCCGCTTCGAGGCCGCAAGGCCCGCCGGATATCGTGATCCTGTTTTGTCCTCTTTTTTCTTTTGTCCCAGGACAATTTGTTTGTCCAGGGCCGCAACCCCGTCGTGCCACAAATAGCAGTAGATCAAATCTTCATTGCCGCCGGAAACGTACAGCTCTTTGCCATCGGCAGAAAATGCCGCACCATAAAACGCCGCTTCCTGAGGAAGAGTCTGGGTCACGCGCCGGGTGGCAAGATCAACAACCTGGATTCCCTGCTCGCGCCAGCCGCTCAGGACTACAACAAGCTTTTTACCATCTGGCGCCAGCGCCATTCCCAGAGGCATGCTGCTCAAATCAACGAATTCTCCTTCGGGATCAAGGCGCAGTCCGGTGGCCAGAGGAGTGGTGTAGGTTGGGGCCGAAGCCAGCTTTTGTTCCTGCGACAACATCAACGCCGGCATGAAAAAGAAGAAGCCGACGGTCAGAAGAAATCGCAGCGTGCGGGTAACTCGTGGTGCGCAATTATTTCCACCATGAACCATAGTTTGCGCAACTCCTACAACGGAATGCAGGGCATGCCCCTGCTGTTGCATAGACGTCTTAGCATGGTATGGGTGAGCCATTTCTGTGGGTCCACGCGAACCCTCGGCAAGAACGCCTGGGCGGGTTCACGCAACTATTTGACACGGGAGGTGGTGCGTGGGGGCCGGGGACAGCCGGTGGAACGTTCAGTCGGTTTTGTCGACGAATGGAAATTGGGGAACGTCCCCTCTGTCCCGGCGTTTCAGGATGCTGGAGGAGGCGTGACTCAGGCTCTGCGTCGAGGAACTCGCCAAACCGTTGGATCGCTGCAGCCTGTTCGGGGCCCCACTTCACGCCATCCTGCTCAGCTTTCTTGACTCCGGAAAGGTGCTCGGGTACGAACGTCCCGAATATGAGCGGGTCATCATTTAGAGATGGGGATGTGAGTGCGTGGGGTGGTAAAATCTCGTACGGATGTCCTCGTTATTGCTTGGCCAGGTGGACATCGTCGCCCGAGGAGAGCCGCAAAGCACTTCATGGGCAAGTGACAAGAATCTGTGAAAGTCCATGAATACTTTCACATTTACTTGCACAGTTTCACATTCGCTGTCGTAGACGAAAAAGACATAGAGTGTGAAATTAACTGTAGAATCAAGCACTTCCACGAAGCGCCGGGATGGCGGAACTGGCAGACGCAGCGGACTCAAAATCCGCCGACCTTCGGGTCTTGGGGGTTCGACTCCCCCTCCCGGCACCAAGCCCAAAAGCCCACAGACTAAGCGGCTAGCTGGTGCTGGCTCCCCGCAAGAGAGGGCTCTGAAGCAGACGCAGCGGATTTCACGTCCTCTACCATTTCCGACCATAGTCACATCCAAATGAAATAATTGATGTTATCTGGAACTCCGCGAACAAACTGGACCTGTACACCTATTACACACTTCCTCGGAAAGACAGAGTCAGAGTCTCCGGTTCCACCCCCACGGCCCGCCCGGCTGCCACACCTCGTTTTCTTCGTCCCCCTTCAAAACGCCGTCTACAACCGGCATTACGAACTGTCGAATGACTTCGATTATTTCTTGCAGGGAAGAATCTGCC
>JBARBI010000027.1:0-23471 GCA_049792875.1 Candidatus Sulfotelmatobacter sp. | reverse complement strand
TCAAATTGCGCGCGTTCGCGCGCAACCCCGGACGAATGCGTCCGGGGCCACACCATCTCGCAGTTCTCCCCTTGAATCACTTGGCTCGGGATTCGCCCTTAGTTCTCTTCCCGAGGCCGCATGTTCCCTCCCCGCAGATAGCGGTTGTGCCAGCCCAGGGATTCCGTCAGCAGGTGGGGCGTATGTTTGCCATACGACAGTCGCTCCGATCGAGCAAGGTAGTCGGCCAGCAACGGCTTGTAATCCGGGCTCGAGCACTTCTCGATGATGAGCTTCGCCCGTTGCCTGGGGGAGAGACCACGCAGATCGGCCAGTCCGTGCTCGGTCACTATGACCTGCACATCGTGCTCGGTGTGGTCCACGTGCGACACCATGGGCACAATCGTCGAGATGGTCCCCTTCTGAGCGGTCGACGGAGCCATAAAAATCGAGAGATAGCCGTTGCGCGCAAAGTCTCCCGACCCGCCAATGCCGTTCTGAATCCGCGATCCCATCACGTGCGTCGAGTTCACGTTGCCGTAGATGTCGGCCTCGATCATCCCGTTCATCGCGATCACACCCAGCCGCCGAATGATCTCGGGATGATTCGAGATCTCTTGCGGCCGCAGCACGATCCGTTCCCGATAGCTGGCCATGTCCGCGTTCACTTCATTGAGCATCTCCGGACTCAGCGAGAACGCCGTCGCCGACGCGGACGTCACCTTGCCCGACTGCAGCAGGCGAATCATTCCGTCCTGAATCACTTCGGTGTAGGATGTCAGTCCCTCAAACGGTCCTTCCTCCAGCCCAAACAGAACCGCGTTCGCAATGTTGCCCACGCCGGACTGCAGCGGCAGCAGGTTGGCTGGCATCCGCCCCTTCTGCACTTCCCAGCTGAGAAACTCCAGAATGTGTCCCGCGATCCGCTTCGACGCCTCATCCGGCGCTTTGAACGCGCTATTGCGGTCGGGCGAATCGGTCAGCACGATTGCCGCAATCTTTTCGGCTGGAACGCTGAGATACGGTGTGCCGATCCGCTGTCCCGGGCGTACCAGCGGAATCGGCCCACGATTCGGTGGCGGCTCGAGACCGTAGTAAATGTCGTGCATGCCCTCAAGCGCGGCGGGTTGCCACGAGTTGACCTCGAGGATCACGCGCTCCGCCTGATCGATCCAGGTCTTGTTGTTGCCGATCGAAGAACTCGGCACCAGCCGCCCGTCTTCCAGCACAGCCGTCACTTCGATCAGCGCGACATCCAGCTTGCCCAGAAACCCATACTCGACGAACTGGGCGACATGGCTCAGATGAATGTCCATGTAGTCCATTTCGCCCGCGTTGATCCGCTTGCGTGTCTCCGGATCGGACTGGTAAGGAAGCCGCAGGTGAATCCCGCCCGCCATCGCCAGCGCTCCGTCCAACTCCGGCCCCGTGGACGCCCCGGTGAACACACTGACCTGAAACTTCTGCCCGTGGAAGTGGGCGTCGGCAATGCGGTGCGCCAGTTCAATCGGCACCGTCTTCGGATAACCCGATCCAGTGAAGCCGCTCACGCCAATCTGGTCGCCGGACCGAATCAAGGCCGCCGCTTCTTCGGCGCTCATGATCTTTCGCTCGAGGTCGCGGTTCAAAACGCGGGGGGCGGTGGGGGAACTAGTGCCCATGGAAAAGTCCTCTCCGTCTATAAAGCAATCCACCTTAACCCTAGCGACGCCGGTTTTAGTGGTCTGTGATTTCAATCACACCCGAGTGTGGCGGACGAACTTGAGTGCCAGATCGGGCGGGGTCAGACGCCAGGCGAGAGCATCGAGACCCAGTCCCGCGAAAGGGGCGGCCGTGAACGCCCGGCGCGGAAGTGCCGGGTGAGGTGGGAACCAACACAGTCCCGCACGGGACCGAACAGGTTCGCGCGCTACCAGCCAGTCTTTCATCAAATGATTCCAAAGCGGAGAGTCGTCACCGCGACTTCCTCTCCGCCTCATCCCGAATGTGTTTCAGCACACGCAAGTGAATCCGATGAATGATGGCATCCGACCAAATGTGCCAATAAGCGCTCGGCCATAGCCCGTGCTGGTACCAGGTGGTGCCTTCCAGCCGGGTACCACCGTTGGCTACGGGCGTGAGCAGAAATTGTCCGCCCTCTGACACCAGGAATCCGTGCAGGTGCGGCGGCTCGATATGCGAGTACGGAGTCCACTCCTCCATCGGTGGGGGATTCGACGTCACCGCAAACTTTAGCAGCCGGGGTTCTTCCCAGACCTCGATGGGTTCGACAAACGCCCCGGTGGAAAATACGCAATGCCGTATCGCACCCCGGCCGGTACCCACCATTTCGGCCCGCATGGGATAGGCAATGCCCGCCCGAAACATCCACTCCGTCGGCGGAGGAATCTCGGAGAACGCCACCACTTCCCTCCAAACCGTTTCCGGCGGAGCCTGTACATCGAGGGCGGTGCGCACGACAAATACTGGAGGCGGCGTGACCGCGACGTGCTCTGCCCACTCGACGCCCGGTACGAAGACGAGCAGCAAAGAAAAAAACACCGGGCCATCCGTGTGCATCCAGCGCCGCCTCTGCACCCCGTACGCGCATGCTCCTCCGAAAGCCGCCAGCGGCAATGCGATCGGGATCGCCATAATCACGCACACCATGCCCTCGAAAGCGAGGGCCAGCAGCGCCCCACCCAGAAGCGAGACCGAAAGGCACGCCACCCCTACGCAGCTACTCATGCTGCGCGGGTGCCGGAATCCGTAAACCAGTGCGGCCGCAAATCCCAGGGTGAAAGGAAGGGCCACGAACAGACCCCAGCCGTAGTTCTGCAACACTTGTGCCCCGAGCAGCGCGGCGCCCAGTCCAAGCGGTACCGTGATGAGCAGTGAGACGGCTGCGCTTCCCCATACGCTTTCCGGAAATATTCGCACCAGGGAGGAGTTCTTCGGATGTTCGGCGCTCGCTGCTGCTGGGCGATTTCTCTCCGGTACAAGGCAGAGCATCAGAAAGAACAGCAAGTTCACCATGGGCACAAAGAACAGGCCTACCAGTTGCGTGGGCAGTCCAGCGCTGCGCAGCCGCTTGATGGTCAGCACCACGCCCACCCAGACAAAGGGTAGCGCGAGCGCCACCATCGTTCCCAGGAACATGGCCTCGCCGTCGCGCAACTCGGTAATGCGCGCCACATCGCGGACCGGTATCCAGTAATTGAACAGCCCCCAGGGACGATGAAACCCGTAGGTCGCGACAAAGCGATCGAGGTTGTGCTTCAGGGCAAATCCCACCACGCCCACCAGCGCATAAGTCGCGCGATCCACGGATCCACTGCCGTGCCACAAGTCGCCGAGTGTCCTCATGAGCAACCCCTTCTGCTCCGGAAAGATGGGTAACGCCGAATTTGTTTCGTTTATTCTGTTAATACAGAAATTACAGCAATGACAATAACCTGTCAAGACCCCGTCCGCGCCTTGGTGCATCCAGCTAACTTGCTGATTCCAATCGATTGCGAGGGAACGGGCGTTGCCCGAGAGCCATTCCGGTCGGGGGACGTGGCTCATCTTCTACCCTTGACAAATAAACACTTGACCTCTTCCCCCCTTGCAGCTACATTAGCCAGTTCCAGGGACATCCGGAAGCTTCTGGGCCTTTCTTGAGTCACCTGCGCCTGCGGAGCGAAAGCCCAGAAAATTGAGCATCTTCGGTGACCTGTCACGCATCTATTCAAAGTGAGTTTTACGCTCACTCCTTTTACAACCTACTAGGAATCAGTGACTTAGGATGCACTTTGTGATCTCCGGTCGCCCTCCCTGGTAAAAGGACGAAGGCGCAAGGCCACCATCATAAAGTAAGGAGAAAGAACGCACATGCGCTCTGATCGTGTGTTTGACGCTTTACAGACTCTGCGGAACCGTTATATGCTTTGTCAGTTAGCCTCCAAGGCCACGCGGAAGTTCCACCGGCCCAGCACCAGAATCCAGGAAACGATGAACGGTGTGTTGGATCGGATCGCAGGCGCGGAGCGGCAAGAAGTTTTGTCGGAACCAGAGAATTTTGCTGAGGCACAACGGCGGGCTGCTTAACCCAGCCCCGCCTTCCTGCCTGGTGGTATTTGCGTCTTCCCTGCGTCCCCTCCTTTTAAAAATCTCCCGTTGACACCGACGAATACGTTTGAGTGCGCGGGTTCAGGTGAATCATGACCATTGCTGAACTGAAAGAAAAGAACATCACCGAACTGACCAAGATCGCAAGGACCTTGGATCTGCCCGGTGCCAGCGGTATGCGCAAGCAGGACTTGATCTTCAAGATCCTGCAGGCGCAGAGCGAAAAAGAAGGTCACATCTTCGCCGAAGGCGTCCTCGAAATCTTACCCGATGGCTATGGCTTCCTTCGCTCACCCGATTACAACTACCTTCCGGGCCCCGACGACATCTACGTGTCGCCTTCCCAAATCCGCAAGTTCGACCTCAAAACTGGCGACACCATCAGCGGCCAGGTGCGTCCTCCCCACGAGGGCGAAAAGTATTTCGCGCTGGTGAAGATTGAAGCCGTTAACTTCGAATCCCCGGACGAAGCCCGCAACAAGATCCTGTTCGATAACCTGACGCCGCTGTACCCGCAGGAGCGCCTCAAGCTCGAGACCACCCGCGAGAACGCCAGCGCCCGCGTCATGGACTTGCTCACGCCCCTCGGCAAGGGACAGCGCGGCTTGATCGTTTCTCCGCCGCGCGCCGGCAAGACCATGCTGCTGCAGAACGTCGCCAACTCCATCACCGCGAACCATCCCGAAGTTGTACTGATGGTCCTGCTCATTGACGAGCGCCCGGAAGAAGTCACCGATATGCAGCGTTCGGTGAAAGGCGAAGTGATTTCCTCGACGTTCGACGAACCCGCTGCCCGCCACGTCCAGGTCGCGGAGATGGTGATCGAGAAAGCCAAGCGTCTCGTCGAGCACAAACGCGACGTCGTGATCCTGCTCGACTCCATCACCCGTCTCGCTCGCGCCTACAACACGATCGTTCCGCCCTCCGGCAAGGTGCTCTCCGGTGGCGTCGATTCCAACGCCTGGCAGCGTCCGAAACGCTTCTTCGGTTCCGCCCGCAACATCGAAGAAGGCGGATCTCTGACGATCATTGCCACGGCCCTGATCGACACCGGGTCCCGCATGGACGACGTGATCTTCGAAGAATTCAAAGGCACCGGTAATTCGGAAATCATCCTGGAGCGCAAACTGGTCGACAAACGTGTGTTCCCGGCCATCGACATTCAGCGCTCCGGAACGCGTAAGGAAGAGCTGCTGATTCCCAAGGAAGATTTGCAGCGCATCTGGGTTCTACGCAAGGTGCTGAACCCGCTCTCTCCAGTGGAAGCCATGGAACTGCTGATCGACAAGCTCAGCAAGACCCGAGGAAACAGCGAATTCCTGGCCAACATGAGCGCTCTTTGATCAATATCTAAGCCACAAAGCCAGAGCCCCGGCTCTGGCTTTTTTTGCCCAGCCTTTGTGTCCTCTTCGTCCGCTGTGGTTCATTTCGTTTTGCAGCGACGTATAATTTTGTAGAGCAGCGCTCGTGTGGCTCTCTGCGAGGTTTCCGTGCGGTCCAACTTCGTGTTGACGGTATTGTGGATCCTATTCGCCTTCCCTGGTTTGGCGCAGAACACTGTGCCCCAGCAGCCGCCTTTGCCGTCCAGGACAGATGTCAACCCGCCCGCCGCAGATGAGGACGAAGCCCGGGCCCGGATCACCAGCGAGATGGCCAAGAAAGCAGCCAAGGAGCGCGTCGCCGCTCTCAAGCACGATACCGACAAGTTGCTGAAGTTGTCGGTTGAACTGAAGTCGTATGTAGACAAGTCGGACGAGAACGTGCTCTCGCTCGATGTGATCAAGAAGGCCGAAGAGATCGAAAAGCTGGCCCACAGCGTCAAAGACAAAATGAAAGGCCCGAACTGAAACTCGTCGGCTTGAAGAAAATCGCCCAAGTTTCACAAGCGGCCGCCATGCGCGGAACAGAGAAGGCCAGGGTCTATTTGAGTTCTACGACATCAACCGTAGAGTTGCTGTAGCGCACTGCCCGGTTTCCTAATTGCGTGATCACATCTCGTGTAAGCACGTGGTCGAATGCGAGAACCACCACTCCTTGCGCAAAGATCACGGGATTCCACTTCTTCATCCAGATCTCGCCGACCTCGCTGCGTCTGGAGTGGACCTCATTGTGATCTGCACCGACGACGACCGTGAAATGCGGGTGCAATTCACCAGCTCCGACGTGAAAATCGTGCTGCACCAGCGCGCACGCGCTGTGGTAGATGCTTTCCGCCTCGTGTATCTGGGCCGGACTGAGGGTAAAGTTTGCATCCTTGGAATGGCGCACCGAAAACGATCCGTCGGAGGAGGTTTGTGCAACGGCCACCGAGGAAAGGAAGAGGAATACAGCTATCACTCGGAACATCCGGAGCCTGCCTGCATCGCGTGTCGTAGCCCGCTGCATACTACAAGCCCAACCTACCGCGCGGAACGGGATCCGACAACTGCAAAAAAAAGACAGTCCTGGCTGGGCGCTCATCGCTGGCCTGACTCGTGACCAGCCAATCGGAATCTGGTTGTCTGTTTGCACGGTCCGCGCCATAATGCCGGGGTGAGGTCCAGCCATTCGGTGCTCTACAGCCCGCGCCTGGGTCTTTCGCAAAAGGAGGCTTGTCATGCTCAAGGCAAGTTCGCTTCTCTGGGCACTTCTCGCCATGCTGGGTGCGGCCAGTCTCGCGTCGGCGCAGGTCGTCCATCTTCCACCCTCGGTTTCGCAGGGCCCTGGCATGGCAGGCGTGCCTGTCACATCCGGTAGCGACGTTCAAAAGCAACAGGCCATCACCGCCAACTTGCAACGTCAGGTCGAGATCCGGCGCGACACCGAGAAAATGCTTCAGCTGACCGCCGAACTCAAAGACTACCTTGAGAAAAACGGTCCAGCGGTCATGTCCCTGGACGCCCTCAAGAAAGCAGAGCAGATCGAGAAGTTGGCGCACGGCGTGAAATCGAAAATGAAGCAGTCATTCTAGCCAGACTTGTGAGGAAGAGGCGACTTGATAATGGGGCAGCCGCCCTAGGCGGTCCGTCGAGCGCAGCTCGACAAGAAAACGCCATCCAGATGCCTCCAGATGGCGTTCATATTCCCCCTCACGTTGTCTACTCTGCGCCCTGCTTGATCCGCATGCCGTAAAACGAACGGTATACAAACAGGAACGACACTACGAAGAACGCCAGCGCCAGTACTCGGGTCAGCCCCGTGCCCTGTTCACTTGCCAGTTTCACCGCCAGTTCCACCGCCAGCAGTCCGAACAGCGTGGTGAACTTGATGACCGGATTCAGGGCCACCGACGATGTGTCCTTGAACGGATCACCTACCGTGTCGCCGATCACCGTCGCATCGTGCAACGGCGTGCCCTTCTGCTTCATCTCGACTTCGACGATCTTTTTTGCGTTGTCCCACGCGGCGCCCGCGTTGGCCATGAAGATCGCCTGGTAGAGTCCGAAGATCGCGATCGAGATCAGGTAGCCCACGAAGTAAAACGGATCCACGAAGGCGAACGCCAGCGTGCCGAAAAACACCGCGATGAAGATGTTCAGCATCCCCTTCTGTGCATACTTGGTGCAGATCGCAACCACTTTCTTACTGTCGGCAACGGAAGCTTTCTCCACGCCTTCGAGCTTGATGTTGGCTTTGATGAACTCAACGGCACGATACGCTCCCGTGGTTACGGCTTGCGTGGACGCGCCCGTGAACCAGTAAATCATCGCTCCGCCGGTGATCAGGCCCAGGAAAAACGGTGCGTACAGTAGCGACAGCTTGGCAACGTTTTCGGTGTTGGTGAGTCCGTTGGTCAGTGCCATGATGATGGAGAAGATCATGGTTGTTGCGCCCACCACGGCCGTACCAATTAACACCGGTTTTGCTGTGGCCTTGAACGTGTTTCCAGCCCCGTCATTGGCCTCGAGCAAATGCTTGGCGCGCTCGAAATCCACGTTCATGTTGAAGTCTTTCTTGATCTCCGCCTGCACGTTCGGGACGGCCTCGATCAGCGAGAGTTCGTACACCGATTGCGCGTTGTCGGTCACCGGACCGTAGGAATCCACGGCGATGGTGACCGGTCCCATGCCCAGGAACCCGAACGCCACGAGCCCGAAGGCGAACACGGCGGGAGCCAGCATTCCCGCCGCCATCGCCAGGCCCATCGTGCTCATGTAATAGGCAATCGCCATCAGCATCATCATCGCCAGCCCGAGATAGTACCCGGAGAAATTGCCCGCCACGAATCCCGACAGAATGCCGAGCGACGCTCCGCCTTCTTGCGCCGAGATCACGACTTCTTTCACATGCCGCGATTCCGTCGAGGTGAACACCTTCACCAGTTCAGGAATGACCGCACCCGCCAGAGTGCCGCAAGAAATGATTGTGGCCAGCTTCCACCACTGCGTCCCATCGCTGCCAAGTTGCGGAATGACGAAGTAAGAAATCAGATAGGTTATGCCGATCGAGATAATCGAAGTGAGCCACACCAGCGAGGTCAGCGGAGCCTCGAAGTTCATCTCGTTCGCCGAGCCATACTTCGCCTTGGCCATCGCGCTGTTCAGGAAGTACGACAGAGCGCTCGATACCAGCATCATTACGCGCATTACGAAGATCCAAACCAGCAACTGCACCTGCACGTTGGGATCCTTCACGCCTAGAAGAATGAAGGTGATCAGCGCGACGCCGGTCACGCCGTAAGTTTCGAAGCCGTCAGCCGACGGCCCAACCGAGTCGCCGGCGTTATCGCCCGTGCAGTCGGCGATCACGCCCGGATTGCGCGCGTCATCTTCTTTGATTTTGAACACGATCTTCATCAAGTCCGACCCAATGTCGGCGATCTTGGTGAAGATGCCGCCCGCAATGCGCAGCGCTGCCGCTCCCAGCGACTCGCCAATGGCGAAACCGATGAAGCACGGTCCCGCGTAGTCGCCCGGAATGAACAGAAGAATGAACAGCATGATCAGCAACTCCACGCTGATCAGCATCATCCCGATGCTCATGCCCGCCTCCAGAGGAATCTGGTACACCGGATACGGCTTGCCCGGCAGGGAAGCGAATGCTGTTCGCGAATTGGCAAACGTGTTCACGCGAATCCCAAACCACGCCACGCCGTAGCTGCCCGCGATTCCCACCAGACTGAACGCCAGAATGATCGGCAGTGTCAGCCCGACTGACTTTCCCGGCACCGGCGACAACCATCCAAAGTAAGCCGCAATAATGACGGCGATGAAAGCCCACAGCAGCAGAATGAACTTGCCCTGCGTGATCAGGTAGGTCTTGCAGGTCTCGTAGATTAGTTCCGAAATCTCGCGCATCGAGCGGTGCACCGGCAGGTTCTTCAGCCGTATGAAAATGGTCATGCCAAAACCGAGCCCGAAAAGGCAGAACAGAATCCCGATCAGCAGCAGTTTGTGGCCGTCGATTTGCCATGGAAGGAAGCTGACCTGCGACAGGTCCGGCAGTTTCAGGGAAGCTTCGCCGCCTTCGCCAGCAGGTTGAGCGAAAGCGGAAGCCGAGCCGACGGTCAGCAGAGCGGCAACAACCGAGAGTTTCGTGCCCATGCGGCGTGTGAACCACGCAGCAGTGGCGAGCCAGGTGCGCATAAATAAGTCCTCCGGAAGAATACGGTCTTAAGGATGAATAACGTAAAAACTCCGCCCGGGAAGCAGTCTCCCGCCTCGCGAACCACGGTTCGATCGCTCCACCGTGAGCACGCCCATTCGAGGCTTGGACATCGGTTCCGGAATTCCGAGCACGCTTCCACCGCAAGACCTGAAGGAGTGCTGAGCTTGGCCGCGTCGGATTTCGCGCCCGGTTCAACCCGAAAATGCGGTCAGGAGAACTAAGACCCTGATCCTGGGCTTCCTGCGCAAAACAGGCGTTTATAACACGTCAGGTAAGCAGGGTCAAACTCGCAAGGGGAGATAGGCAGTCACTTTCCCGGATTGGGCCAGGAATTGATTTTCTAGGGCTATTTCAGGCGGTTTGCGTCCGCAGGCGCTTCATCCCAAATACTTCTGGAGCGCACCCCTGGTACCTTCTTCGAGTCCTGGCCCGCTCCCCTACTGCAGCGCGACGTTCATGTTCAGATTGTGCGCGACAAAGGCCCAAGAGTCCGCCATCTCGTCGATCACCTTCGAGATCGGTTTTCCCGCGCCGTGCCCCGCCTTGGTTTCGATTCGAATCAGAACGGGAGCAGGCCCGGCCTGATCCGCCTGCATCGTGGCCGCGAACTTGAAACTGTGCCCCGGCACCACACGGTCGTCGTGGTCCGCAGTCGAGATAAGCGTGGGAGGATATTTCGTTCCCGCCTTCAGGTTATGCAGCGGCGAGTAGGCGTACAGCCACTTGAAGTCCTCCGGATTGTCGGACGATCCGTAATCCGAGGTCCAGGCCCAGCCGATCGTGAACTTGTGGAAGCGCAGCATGTCCATGACACCCACTTCCGGCAGGGTTGCGCCGTAAAGGTCGGGACGCTGGGTCAGGCAGGCACCGATCAGTAGACCACCATTGCTGCCACCGCGAATGGCGAGCTTTGGCGTTGAGGTGTACTTGTTCGCGATCAGCCATTCGGCGGCGGCAATGAAATCGTTGAACACATTCTGCTTCTTCGCTTTCGTGCCCGCCAGGTGCCAGTCTTCGCCGTATTCGCCGCCACCCCGCAGATTGGGCTGCGCGTAGATCCCTCCCATCTCCAGCCACACCAGATTGGGCACGGAGAAAAATGGCGACAGGGAAACATCAAATCCGCCGTAGGCATAGAGCAGCACGGGATTCTCCCCGTTGAGCTTCAGTCCCTTTTTATGGGTCAAGAACATGGGTATCCGTGTGCCGTCCTGGCTGTTGTAGAAGACCTGCGTGGTTTCGAACTGCTCAGGATCGAAATCCACCTTGGGCTGGCGAAACACGGAACTCTTTCCCGCTTGCGGATCGTAGCGATACACCGTCGACGGTGAGATGAAGCTGGTGAAAGCATAGAACGTTTCTTTGTCCTTGCGCTTCCCTCCGAACCCCGAGGCGGTCCCGATGCCCGGCAGGTCCACGTTGCGCACGAACTTGCCGTTCAGGTCATGGACGCGGACTTCGGTCCGGGCATCTTTCAGGTATGCCAGCAGGAAGAGGTTATTCACGACGCTGGTGCCTTCGAGCTTGTCGGCGCCCTGCGGAACCACGGTCTTCCAGTTCGCCCGCTCCGGATGCCGCGTGTCAATGGCGATCACCCGTCCACGGGGAGCATCCAGATCGGTCTGAATCCAAAAGACTGGACCGTCGTTGTCGATGAAATTGTATGCCGCATCGAAGTCGTCCAGCAGTTTGACGACCGGTGCGTCGGGCTTGGTCAGATCCTTATAGTAAAGGCGGTTCTTGGGCGACGTGCCCTGCGACACCGAAATGACGAGATAGTGTCCGTCATCGGTAACGGCTCCGTAAAAGCCCAGTTCTTTGTTGTCAGGACGCTCGTAGATGAGTTTGTCTTCCGTTTGTGCCGTGCCCAGACGGTGGTAGTAGAGCTTATGGAAATAATTCGTATCGCGCAGGGCGCTGCCTGCCTTGGGCTCGTCGTACCGGCTATAGAAAAATCCCTTATTGTCTTTCGTCCAGGAAGCGCCGGAGAACTTTACCCACTTGATCAGGTCCGGAAGGTCCTTGCCCGTGTTTACGTCGCGGACGTGCCACTCCATCCAATCCGAGCCCGAAGTCGCCGTGCCATAGGCCATGAGCTTGCCGTCGTCGGTTACGGCCGTCCCGGACAGCGCGACCGTGCCATCGGAGGAGAGCGTATTGGGGTCGAGGAGCACCCGCGGTTCAGCGTTGAGCGACTCCGCTACCAGCAGCACGTTCTGATTCTGCAGGCCGTTGTTGTGTTGGTAGAAGTAACGTCCTCCTTCCTGCTCTGGCACTGTGAACCGCTCGTAGTTCCACAGCTTCAGGAGCCGGTCGCGAATGGCGCCGCGGTAGGGGATCTGATCAAGGTAGCCGAAAGTCAGCTTGTTTTCCGCCTCTACCCAATCATGCGTCTCAGCCGAGTCGGTATCCTCCAGCCAGCGGTAGGGATCGGCAACCTTCACTCCATGGTAGTCATCCACCTGATCAACCGTTTTCGCTTTCGGATATACCAGCGGCGCGCTGTCGGTCTGCGCGGTGAGCGTCGAGGACAGGGCACAGGCGATCGCTGCCAGTGCCAGGCAGGGAATCATGCCACGAAGCAGTTTCATCAATAGCTCCTCAATTATCGGTCTGCCGTCCGGATCTCAGATCAAAGAAGAGCTACATTCTGCCTGAGACCGGTGGTCAGATACAAATGCCGGATCGTCCAGGCAGGAGTGCTGTCCACCTCTGCTCGGTGAACTCTGCAACTCCTGATGCGATCTCCGCGGTCAAATTCTTTCTTCCCACAAAGTTTCGGAGATTTCCCCCACAAAAAAGTGGGAGACAAAAACAAGCCGCGCGCTTTACGATTCAAACTCAACCCTACTGGCGTTCGACTGAATCGAGAGGAGCACAACCCTATGCAGAAGATCACTCCATTCCTGTGGTTCGATGACAGGGCTGAGGAGGCCATGAACTTCTACACCTCCATCTTCAAGAACTCCAAGGTGGGGAAGCTGACGCGCTTCGGTGAAGCCGGACCGGGGCCGAAGGGTACGGTCATGTCCGCGACTTTTCAGTTGGAAGGCCAGGAGTTCATGGCCTTAAACGGCGGTCCGCTATTCCAGTTCACGCCGGCCATTTCGTTTTTTGTGAGTTGCAACACCCAGGAAGAAGTCGATGAGTTATGGGAGAAACTCTCCGAGGGCGGCAGGCCGGATAGGTGCGGCTGGCTGAAAGACAAATTTGGCTTGTCGTGGCAGATCATCCCCACGGTGTTAACCGACCTGTTGCAGGACAAAGATCCTGAGAAATCGCAAAGAGTGATGAAAGCCATGCTTCGAATGGGCAAGATTGACATTGCGGGATTGCAGAAAGCTTATTCGCAAAAGTAGATGGAGCCTTCCCCTTGCAGTTGTTCCGATTGGCGTCGGTGAGTCGCTGGCGCGTCTTCACCGGTGGGCGTCATCTTGACCGGAGCCGCTTTCAGGGAGGAAAGGATCTCCCGTGTAAGCCGCAGTAATCGCCTCACTTCGACTTGAGCGTTGAAAGCGGCAGCCCTGCCGATGCTCGCAGCAACATGGGTTGGTCACTGCTGTGCGCATCGTGACAGTCCACACATACTCCCTTCACGACGGGCAGGTGCTGCCGCACCTCCGCCGATTTCTCGTGGCACGCAAAGCAGATCTGCTCTTTCGGCATCGCGAGGTTCAAGGTAGTCATGTCGCCCTGGGTTCTCACCACATGACAGACCGTGCACGAAGTTGACATGGCCGAGTGCACTGACTTCCCGCTGGTTTTCTTCGCATGACAGGACGAGCAATCGGAGTCGGCGGGGAGAACGCCCGGGTGCTCGACGGCCGTGGCGGGCATCACCGCCAGCAGCAGAAGAAGAGCAATGCGCGTGCTTGGAATGAATTTCATAGCGTTGCGCCATTCTAGTGAGCCTCGAACCCCCAATCATTACTAAGAATCTACTAGTTCCGCGGGATAGAACCCAGCACGCATCGGAGGGAGTGAAACGAGATCGGTAAGCGGTTTAGATCCTGAGAGAAGCGGCGGGGGCGTGATCGCAATCACGCATGCGAGTGACCGCATGCACAAATGTGGAGCGGACGCTCCTGTCCGCTGCCTTGGCGCTTTGCTTTTTGGTCTGGCCGTGTTCATACGCGCGCCGCGAACTTGGCGTCATTCCGAGCACAGCCGTTTTCAGACTCAGCGAGGGATCCCGCGCGTATCGCGAATGACCAACCAACTCCCATCGAGATCTTTCACTGGAAGTCTTTACTTCTTCAGCCCCGCCGGAAAGTTTGAAATCACCGTGACCGATTGGTTGACCTGCTGCGACACGACGTTGAGGAGGATCCTCTTGCCGTCGGGCGATACATCGTAGATAAACTGCTGGGTCGCGGGAGTCGTAACCAGAGATTGCGCGACCCCAAACTGTAGGGCTCCGTTGGCTTCCTTGACCGGCACGGCAGACAAAACGCGGCTGATGTCGTTGGCGAAGTAGAGTTCCTTGCCGTCTTTGCTCCACTGCGGTTGCGAGCCCTCGTTGGTCGAGACCTGCCATTTGCCCTGCCCGCCGCCATAGGCCACCACGTACACTTCCGCCGTGCCGGATTCGTTCGATGCGTAGGCCAGCCAGCGGCCGTCCGGCGAGAGATGTCCCATGGCACTGAATGAGCTTCCCGAGTGTGGAATGACCAGGCGCGGCTTGCGCTCTCCCTCCAGCGGCAAGGCCCAGACCTCCCAGTTGCTGCCTGCGGGACCGCGCGAGTAGAACAGCGTCTTGCCATCCTGCGACCAGTTACTGGGCAGGGTCACCAGGTCGTCGGTGAGCAACAGTTCTTCCGCTCCGCTTCCGTCGGACGGTTTGCGGTAGAGGTTAGCGTGGCCGTTGCGGTCGGACGCATAGGCGATCCACTTGCCGTCTGGCGACCACACCGGAAAGGTGTTCGACACTGGTCCGAAAGTAAGCCGCGTGCGCACGTTGCGGGCCAGGTCCAGCACCCAGATATCGTTCATCCCAGTGTCAATCTGCAGCGCGATCCGGTCGCCCTGCGGCGAAATCCGCGCGGTTTGCAGGTTGGTGAGTTTGTCGGCTACGGTGCCAATCTGTTTTCCGTTGCGATCGGTCCAGATCAGTTGCCAATCCGCGGTCCCGCCGCTGCCCAGCACCAGCAGACCATTGTTGGAAGCGGAGGCGTCCGTGTGCCACGTGCTGATGTCGTCCACGACTCCGCTGGCCAGCGCTTGCGGCTCTCCGCTCAGTGTTCCCGTGCCCGCCTCGAAGGGTTGCGCCATCAGCTGGCCGCTTCGCGCAAATAAGAGATACCCGCTGCCGTAGACCGCATTGGACTGCGAGCGAAACAGCGGCCGATTTTCTTTGCCGTCGAGCGAAGCGTAGTACAGAGAATCGTTCGCCGCTCGCGATGGGTCGTGATTGATGGCCAGATAAATAAAGTGCTGCCCGTCGGGAAGAAAGAACGGCCAGCGATGCGAGGTGTGCTGAGTCAGGTCAAGTTTGGTGACGGGAACCGGGGTCCCGCCGGTGGCGCCGACGCGCATCAAGGGCGCTTGCGTACCGGGAGTGAACACGATCACGCCGCCCGGGTTCCATGTACCGCCGCGGCCGAATGGTGCGTCACACACAACCAGCGCTGATCCGCCACTCAGATCAATCGTCTTCACCTTCCCGTCGGCGAAGAATCCCAGAGAGCGGCCGTCGGGCGACCAGAAAGGGAAAATCGCGCCATCCGTCCCCGGGATCGCATGTGGTTCCAGGGAATTCATCGGGCGAACCCAGATCGAAGTCTTGCCGTCCACGCCCGTTGCAGAAAACGCGAGCCACGCTCCATCGGGCGACAATACCGGCGGTCCTGCAAAATCGCCCGTCAGGTTCAGCGTCACTTTCGGAGGAGGATCGACCACCGTTCGAATCGCCTGACCTGACGGCACTGGACGGCTGAAGAACAGTCCGGCAACGACACCCAACACGAGCGCGACCATGATCGCTGCGATCCAACCCAAACGCTCACGAGTCTTAGTCGGTGGTGCTGGTGGCGTCGCCACGACCGCCGACGTCTTGCCCTCCGCAATCCACTGCAGTTCAATCTTGATGTCGTGGGCGGCCAGATATCGTTCTTCTGGATCCTTCTGCAAGCACGTGGTCAGCACATGCTCAAAGGCAGGCGGGATGTCGGGAGCCGTCGCGCTGATCGGGTCCGGGTCCTTCTCTAGAATTGACGATGCCAGCGAAATCTGACTCTTCCCGGCGAACGGCCGTTTACCCGTCACCATCTCGTACAACACAGACCCAAACGCAAAAATGTCGGACCGCACGTCCGCCTCTTTGCCCTCAATCTGCTCCGGAGACATGTACTGGATCGTGCCGATAATGCTGCCCGCCGTGGTGAGCGGACTCAACGGACTCGGCCCGCTCAACGTCGCCGCCGCGGTGAACGACGGCGCCGCTCCCGATCCCATGCCCGTGTTCGGCATCCCCAGTGGCTTGGCCAGCCCAAAATCCATCAGCTTTGCGCCGCTATGCGTCAGCATGATGTTTCCCGGCTTCAGGTCGCGATGCACGATGCCCTGGCGATGGGCCATGGCCAGCGCCTCGGCCACGGCAATCCCGATTTTCAATACCTCGTTCAGCGGCAGGGGGCCTCTCTTCAATCTTTCCGCCAGAGTCTCGCCTTCCAGAAACTCCATCACCAGGAAGTCGGTGCCATTCTGCTGGCCGATGTCGTAGAGTTGACAGATGTTGGGATGGTTCAGCGCGGAAATCGACCGCGCCTCGCGCTCCATGCGCTGCTTCAGTTCCGGGGAAGAAGACAGGTGGGATGCCAGAACCTTGATCGCCACCGTGCGATCGAGCCGGGTGTCCAGCGCACGGTACACTTCTCCCATGCCACCCGCGCCCAACTGCGTCTGAATTTCGTAGGGGCCGAACTTCGTGCCAGAGATCAGTGCCATTGGTCCGTGCAATTATACGTGCGCAGCCCCCTTGGGATGGACCATTTCTACCGTAAATTGCGACACGGGGATGTGATGACGCGGTTTGCCCGCTCTAGACCCGTGTCTCGACCCCCGAGGGTGCCCCGTCCAAGCTTTGCCTGGGCGGGGATTTTGATCTTCAGCGGTTATACGACTATTCACATTCCCTCATTGTGCTGGGGATTGAAACGCTACCCGAGTCCCGGCAGGTTCACTTTCTCATATTAGAAAAGCCCTGCTCAAGCGAAGCTTGAACGGGGTACCCGCGAGTGTAAATTGGGCGACCAGTCGGCATTTGCGAGAATGGTCGTCGCCGAATCCGCTGGTATGCAGCGGACAGGAGTGTCCGCTGCCTTTGATCCTGAACCGAATGGGTGAAGTCGTATCTCCAAAGGCCCTCTCTGCTAGACTATGCGGCCATGAAAACATTCCTCATTCGAATCCTTTGCGTGGTGGTGTTCCTGGCGACCCTCGGAAGTGCCCAGGAAGTCGTTCCCCTCTCGGCCGGCTTGGTGGCTGGCTCGACGCAGGAGAACTATCCGGAGAAAGAGTACTTCTCGAAAATCTGGAACACGGAAGTCGTCACCAACGTGACCAAGCCGAGCCTGACGGTTTTCAAACCCTCTCCGGAGTTGAGAAACGGCACCGCGATCGTGATCTGCCCCGGCGGCGGTTTTATGGCCCTGTCCATTAACAGCGAGGGCAACGACGTCGCCAAGTACCTGGTCGCGAAAGGCGTGACGGCCTTTGTGTTGAAGTACCGCCTTGCGCACACCGGCGAGGACGCCACACAGGAATTTACTGCGATGTTGGCTGACCGGCAGAAATTCCAAGAGCTTTTAGGGAAGATCGTTCCCCTGGCCGTCGCCGATGGGTTAGCAGCGGTCACTTATGTTCGGCAGCACGCGTCGGAATGGGGCGTCTCACCCGACCGCGTCGGCATTATCGGATTCTCTGCGGGTGGAGCGGTCACTGCCGGAGTTGCCTTCCATTACGCACCTGAAGGCCGGCCCGCCTTCGTAGCCCCGATCTATGCGGGCGGGGAATCGTTCAAAGATGCTTCTGTTCCGGCAGATGCGCCGCCCATGTTTATTGCAGCTGCGACCGATGATCAGCTCGGTCTCGTGCCGACAAGCATTTCCCTGTACGAGAAATGGACGGGCGCTCACAAATCGGCCGAACTGCACTTGTACGCCAAGGGTGGCCACGGCTTCGGAATGCGAAAACAGAACCTCCCTACCGATCATTGGATCGACAGGTTCGCCGATTGGCTGGAGTTCCAAGGGTGGTTGCAGAAGTAACCACCGGGAATTGTTGGCGATTGCGACTGAGGGTTTTTGACCTCGTGCCCCTGTGGGCCGGAAGACCGACAATCCCAAAGTGAGTAGTCTCTACGGGTTGTTGCACGATGGATTTGGCTTTGAGGGGCCTCCCTCTTAAGAAAAACCCGAAAAAAACGCTTGGATTGTCGCTCGATATGAGGTATTTTTGCGGAAATTCAGATTTGGAGCAAGGCCCGGTTTTCACCAAGCCTAGATCTGGGGACATTTCGGTTTCGCGAATGAAGACACCCCTGCCTTCCGCGATAGGTTCCGGGTGAAGTGAGGTTCTTGCCGGCTCCGAGAGGAATCCAGCCGTGAAGTCTCCTCTTTGCTTGTCCGCAGTGGTGGCGTTTTCTCTCTTGACCTGCGACTTGTTGGCGGTTAGCCCCGCAGGGCTCTCTCCCGCTCGCTTAAAACACTCCGCGGCCGTAATTTCTTCTCCAGAAGACGAAAGGCATGCGTCTTCGGCGGAGTTTGTCATCCCAGGTCCACAACGATCCTTTCTACGCATGGCGGGGATCAGTCAGAAGATTACGCCTGAAGAAGTCCTGCCCTTGCTGAGCCGGAATGTATTCACGGAGGGTTATGAGGGTACTGCTCGGCCAACTGAGTTCCTTGTCCTGCTGCGGCGATATGTGGTGCAGGCCAGGGAGTTGACGGCCTTGGCCGCAGGCAGTGGCATGGTCATCCGGGTCTCGAATTGTGACGATGCAAGGCCGCTTCTGCGCATTCTGGGTTATCGAGCCCAGGCAAATTGCGGCCATCCCGAGACGTTGCTGCGGACCGAGGACCCCGAGAGAGCATTCCTGACAATCGATTCCGGATTTCCCCTCGTCGAACTCGAGCAAACACTCCAAGGCGGTAAACCCTTTGAGTACGCCTACGTCTCTTCTCCGGTGCCAGTGCTCTTCGCGGAGAGCGCCTGGACCAAGGCAAGCCCGAAGAACTTCAAAGAAAGCAGCAAGGACTTGCTTGACACAATCCTGAATGACGGAGCGGTTGCACGCCTGTACTGGGCCCTCTCCCGGCTCGACCCCGAAACCAGCAAATATTTGCAGCAATCGATTGGGCTCGGGAAACTGCTTCCATACGGCGCGGTTCTCGATTTTTACGGAAGGGGTATCTGCGTCACCGCAGGCCGTGTCCAGGTACCAGGAGGCGCGGGAGCAGAGTCAACTTGGAAGGACTTGGTGGGAGCGAGTCCGGCGTCCTCTGCGACTTTTATCTCCAAGTTGCTGGCTAAGGACAAAGGTTGGCTGGTCGCGTATTTTGACGTGCTTCTACGGGTAAGTGGAAGTCGGCAGGCGTATTTTACCGACCCACATCGCCTGCGGCTCTTTTACACGGGACTGCGCGGTCCCGATCCTTCGGTCCCTGCCACACGGGGTGCTTTCAGACCGGCACCTGCGCTCTTGCTTTTAGTCACTCGACTTCAGTTGGAGAGTAGCGGTGAGCCTCTCATCCCCGGAAATCTGGACGTATGGCAAGACATTCTTTTCCAGGGGCACAACTCCGACATCGTTCACAGTTTGAAAAAGCAGATGCCCCGCCTGACGGGTCCGGATCAGCTGGTGCAGGTACTGTTCGGGCTGTCCCGGGCGCCTACCGAGAGTGGTCCACTGCAGATGTACATGGGGATCAGTGAACTGGACAGCAGACGATCTCCTGGGCATCGCCTGTCGCCAACAACCGTCCGTTTGCTAGCGCACAAGTTCGAGCAATTCAGCGATCAGTACCGGATTTTTTCCGAGTTCCCAGAGTTAAGCGACGAGTCGATTGCTCTGTTTCTGGAAGTGGCTCAAGGGCTGAACAGCTTGCCCACGGCTCTGCGTGGGAATGCATTCGGAACCTTTCAGGCAGATGTCGGAATCTGGCAGATTCTGGCCCGGCAGGGACAGATTTCGAACTTGCACCTGAATGACTCGTGGCAGCAGGTGATCAAACCCTTCGCTGCGCTTCGGTCCGCGGCTCAGGTGTATGACGCCGGTCGAGCTTCCCTTGGGGAACTATTCCGCTTTTCGACGGGCAAGACCAGAGGTTCGCAGGACGAAATCATCGATCTGCTGGCAGGGCCTCGTCAGAATACTCCAGAGGGAAAGCAGATGCACCGGGAACTTGCCGGCAGGATCCGGTCCGTACTCGACGACCAGCGATTGGTTTCACTCGACACAACCCTGGCGGTGGGGGATGCGTTGGCGGAAAAGGGGCGAGGGAAACAGCCGGCAGAGTATGTGATCCTCATGGCTGGCGAGACCAGGGAATTTGAGATGCCACGGCCCATCTTCACCAACGGCGAGAGAACCGAATGGGCTTCAGGCGTCTATAACAATCACCACACGGACGTGCAGATGCGAGCTGACTTGCCTAAAGTCCTCAAGTCTCCGACGGTTTCGCGCGCGCAGATTGACGAGGCGCGCGGCCAGCTCGCCTCGTTCCTGAGAGATACTCTCGTTGGTTTGAACTATGCCTACTACGAGCCGCCGGGTGCGCAGGCGCTGCACAATAACCCGCTCTTCGTTCGCTCCCACGACTTTTCCGGAGAGTCGGTTGAGGGCGTGAAGACGCTCTGGCAGTCCCCGCAAATCCTGGGCGAAGGTTCCCCGGCGGGCGGAGGCGCCCATTTCGTGGGTTCGCTTGCCGATCTTCCCTATGCCTTGGCTGAGCTCGAGCAGGATTTCATTTCGCCGAATAGCGTCCAAGCGCTAATCTGGCAGGAAATGACGCCGGAGCTGCTGGCCAGCGCGATTGTCCCCCGCTGGTGGGATGTCAGCCCCTTGGAGCTTCACGCCATCGCGCTCTATCAGCGGACCGGAGAAGAACTCCTGACCGCTTCTGCAAACGACGAGGCGCTCCGAGGTAAGGTGCTGATCATTCTGTCGGATCGGTTGTCTCCGCAGCGATCCAGGCAAGTCGAGCAAGCCCTCCGTGCAGGTCGCGTTTCTGACATACTTCCTCAAATGATGCCGGCTGACACCTTCTATCTGGCGGTGGAGTTCCGGCGCAAGTACCCGGAACAACCCGGTGCGTTGGGAACGGCGACCCAAGAGCTGCAAGACCTGTGCCGGCAGCATCCCGAACAGGTCAACTGGAAGCGCTTGTCGCACGATTTCGGCACGCCCCATCCGCGCATGGCTGAGAACTACGGTCTCGAACTGCTAAACATGGTGCCCATGCCACCATTCTCGGGATATTCCAGCCGCTTTCTTGCGGAATCCTGGGACTCCCCCAACCTCTACTGGGCTCGCCTGGCCGATGAAGGAGGATACTCGCCCGTCATGCTGAATTCCCTCGTTCCGGAGCTTACCCAGATCATGATCGAGAAGATATTCGCTACCGACTTTGAGGATTGGCCGGCGCTGCTTCGGGCGATGCACGAAACGGGAGCAGATTTTCGCGAGGGTAAGTTGACTTCGCCGTCGAAGATGAGTGCCGCTCGCCCTTGAGGCGTCAGTTCGAACGACCCCTCGAAAGGCAAATGCAGCGATCCCAAGCACACAGGATCGCAGAGTAGGAAGTTTCAACCAATGCTGAGGAAACTGTTTCTGCTGCTTCTGATTCCTCTGGGGTTCGTACCGAGAGTTGAAACTGGTATGGAAGCTCAGGAGAGCCCGAACCTCCACGTTGTGGTCAACATGGTCCAGCTCAACGTGGCGGTGACGGACAAAAAGGGAAACTATATTACGGGCCTGCGTCCCAAGGATTTTGTCATCGCTGAGGATGGGATTGAGGAGAAGGCGGCCACATTTGCAGAGGGCAATGAGCCGGCCCGCAGTCTCAGTGAGTTTTCGGAGCAGGACTCATCGGCGTCACCTTCCGGTGACTTGGCCAAACCATCTTCTGACGGCGCCTCACTTCAGAACTTCGACGCGCTGGTGAATGGAGCCAATGTGTTCGTCCTGTTTGACAGCAGCGACTATATGTACCGGGGCTTTGTCTTCGCGCAAGATGCGATTGCCGAGTTCATTCGGTCGCTGGGAAACGCAGACAAGATCGCTTTCTATTCGTATAGCCGCAATCTCTCTCGCTCCTCCTCCCTTACTTCCGACCGGTCGCAAGTCGTGCGGGCCGTGCGCTCGACCGTGGCCGGAGATCAGGCAGCGCTCTACAACGCGCTCTTGCTGACACTGAAAGACGCGGCGCAACACTCGGGAAGGAAAGTCGTTGTGGTGTTCTCCAACGGACCGGACAATTCCAGCGTGGTACCTCCCGAAGACGTCGCTGAATTTGCGCAGTCTGCCGGAGTCTCCATCTACATGATCAGCACACAGCAGGCAAAATTGGAACCGGTGTCCACGGCGGTTTTTGATCGCATGACCGCCGCCACGGGTGGCAAAGCCTACTTCGCCAAGGACTGGAAAGATGAACACAAGGCCTTTGCTTCCATCCGCGACGATTTGGCCCACCTCTACTCGCTGAGTTACTACCCCAGGCCCAATGCCAATACTGGCTGGCGCGCCATCACGGTGAAGCTTGTGGGCGAGCACTTGAAGAATTACAGGGTGCGCACTCGCAACGGGTACCGGCCTCAGCCTACGCGATTCTCAGCCGAGGACAAAACCACATCGTCGGGCCCAGCACCCGAATAGGAACCCAGATTTTCAGGCAGATATTCGAAAGTAAATATGAAGCGGACCAAACCGCCGTGATCGCAGTTACAGATCAACGTGACGCAAGACAGGCAGTCAACTCCCGAGATACTCCGGGGCGTGCCCGGTCCAAGCTTCGCTTGGGCGGGGCTTTTGATGTTCATCCGTCACCGAAATAGCATGCCCCCACGCCCTGGGGACTAAAACGCTTCCACGAGTCTCGGCAGGTTCACTTCCTCACGTTCAGCTGTTATCACCGCAGTCCAAATTTCCTAAGCGCCCAAGCCTGCACTACATTCATCTCGGCAATGGAGCGCGTTCGGCAACATTATGTACTCTGCGCCTACGCCATTCTTGGCTTCGGTCCGCATCAGGGCGGCCATCTCTTTCGCGTGCATGGGGTCGACTCGGGTGTCGATATCCGCCGTCATAAAATAAGACAGCGGGATACTCCGAGCCCGCCTTCACGTGGCGATACGGAGAACCACGGGGGCAGACGTTTCCCCATGTTTCCCTGTCCTGATCTTTTCCTGGTTTCTTCAGTCGTTTGCGAATGGGTCACATTGGAGTATCCTCTAATCATGGGAAAATGGCTGGAAATCGCGCAGAAGATGGCTCAGGCGGCCCGCGCCGGGCTGGCTATTGAAAGAAAGCGCCTGAACGAGATACTTGCCGAGCGGCAGCGGAAGCAGGTTTCGTCGTCAAGCCAGTCCTCCCGTTGAGCCGTCCAACTCTCACCTTTGTCGCCGGAGCAAACGGCTCTGGAAAGACGACCTTTGACCCGCTGGAATTCCGAGTTGTTCCATGCGATTCCGGTGCTCGATCCCGACACAATTGGCAATACCCTCCGATCAACTACTACTGCAGCATTTCCGCTTGCTGGTGCGCGTCAAGTCTTGAAGTCAGCGGGCGAACACCTGAGGAATGCTGAAAGCTTCGCTGT
>JBARBI010000026.1:0-7022 GCA_049792875.1 Candidatus Sulfotelmatobacter sp. | reverse complement strand
CCTGCCTTTCTCAACTTGATCCACCCCCCCGCAAATATTTTGCCCCAGAAGATAAAAAGATTGCTTCCCAATGCCCCGCTGGTGGTGCAATAATGCCCGCTCGAACGCAAAGGCGGAATGGACCGTCTTCTCCGGGTGGTTAGGTCAATGTGGATTGAAAAACTGAGCGACGGCGTACTGGAACTGGATACACCGATCGGACCGCGGTACATACAACCGAATTTTCTGCAGCGGGCCTATCTGATTTGGACGTTCCGAAATTTTTTCTCACTGCCACAACAGGTGCTGCGTCCGTGGGAGCGGCGATTGATCGAGCATCTCTGGAGTGAAAACCGATTTGTGTCGTTGTCGTCTCCCGGTGCACCGGATCGGACGGTGATCGGAAGAGTGGAGCGGCGCATGCCAGCGCAGGCGGAAGTGCTGCCGATTCGCAAACCGGTCTCTGGTTCGCAACCTGTCGTGGACGAACAAGGGCGGGAAGCGGCCTCAGCTTAAAATTAGAAACCGCGGCCCTTCTGCGCGATTCGCGACGATCCAAACTGAGTCCCAATTTCAATTGGGCTGCGGCGCATCGGGAAGGGGCAGATCGTCTTCTTCTTTCTGATCGCGCATTGGATGCGGGTTGTCTCCGGCCGACATTCTCTCCGCAGAGACCGCCTCTACCTCCAGCCTATCCGCCGCCATGGCCAATACTGCGGCTACGCTGGCAGGACTTCCGCAGTCTCTGAAGCCGTAAAACGAATGGTATAATCGAAATTCATTTCCCACCCTTGCCGCAAGCAGCGGGCGCGTAGCTCAATTGGCAGAGCAACTGACTCTTAATCAGTAGGTTGTAGGTTCGATTCCTACCGCGCTCACCATCTTTTCAATCACTTGGCAGCTTCGGCTCGATCCCCATTCCACCGATTGTGTCCTTTTTGTGTCCTTACTGGACTCGATGGCTGGCCACCTCGGCCACCTCATCGATGTTTTGGTGCTGGTACTTCATGGTTGTGCTGACGGTCGTGTGCCCCATGACATTCATGACCGCAAACAAGTTTTTGGTTGCACGGTACATCTCAGTTCCAAAGCCATGACGCGCGCAGTAGAGGACGAGGTCGTTTGGCAACCCGGCCTCGTTCCTGGCTTTCTCGAACTGCTTAGTGACCGTTGTTAGATGGCCTTCCCCGGCGCGCTTGGAGGGAAAGACCCATCCTTCCTTTTGCTCCGAGTATCGTGCCAGAAGTGCTTGGCGAACACGCGGACTGATTGGCACGAATCTCCGTCCCTTGAGAGATTTGCTCTCGTAGACGAAATATCGTTTGTTGCCCCAGTCCAGATGCTCCCATCGCATTCGAAAAACTTCCTTCTGGTTGCGCATCCCGGAATCACGCATGATCATCAACACATCGCGAAGCGGCTGTTTGCAGAAAGGCAAAAGCTTGGCTTCTACTTCGGCGTCAATGATGCGCTCCCGCGCGTGCTCCTGCATGAGTTTGATCTTTGGAGAAGCCTTGATGATGTTCCATTCCTCGGCTTTTCCAAGCATCCTCCGCAGCGTGCGCAAGGCATTGTTGTGATTTGATGGACCACCTGGGAAGGTGAGCCGATCAGCATCATCCTTGGTGATCGCATTGACCCTCATGGCCACTACGTCCGTCTCTTCAAGCAACCGCCAGCCGTTCGCGTAATAGTCCTTAGTTTTTTGCTTGAGTATCGTGTTGCCTTCCACCCATTCAAAAAACCGGATCTTGAAATCACGCAACAGCGGGCTTCTCTTTCTAAGAGCCAGATCTCCTTTCTCTTCGCGCGGCGGGATGAAGACGATGCAGGCGGTGCGCCCAGCCGCCGATAATCACCACCTGGTCGAGCCATGGAGTGAGCGACTCGATCAGTCGAGCGAAGGCTTGGAGGTCGGTTCCTGTCGAAGTCATGCGCCCTTCTCGTCCAATAGTTGCGAGAGAGCCTTCTGGGCAATGATTTTGGCCTGGTCTTTGCCGCGGGCCGGATGGTGGGAGACATCGAGCCATACCTGAAGAATGTCGGCGACGGGAACGCCATTGCGTTCGACGGCCGCGCGAAAGATGGCTTCCGCGTTTTCTGGAATTCTCACGAAGGCGTCCGCCTGATGCCGGGCATCTTCCATGGAGAGGCCAAGTTGCGCGAGCACTTCCCGATCCAACCGTTCCAGGTAGAGATGAGGCAGCGATCCATGTACGAACTTGAAACCCAGGGCCTCGGCAGCGGCAAACAATCCCAAACAGACCCGATTTGGAGCCTTGGATAAACGTCCCGGGGCCGCTCGCTTGTTCGGCGAAGGTTTTCTGGCAAGTCTAGAAACGTAGGCATGTACAGCAACCGCGAGTTGATTGTTTGATCCGCGAATCACCCAACGCACCGGAATCTCGCGGACACGTTGCTGATTCGCCGCCAGCCAGCGTTCGAGCAATGCTTCGCGGCGGACCACCCGCAAGAATTCATTATCTTCGAGAAATCCTTCGCTCGAAAGCTGGCGGACGAAGCGGAACGCGCTCATCACCGACACCTGGGCCGCCTCGGCCAGTTGGGAAGCGTTTTCATATTGCTTCCGTGGGGCCGAGAGCATGGAGTCGGGGACGTCTTTGGCAAGCAATACTTTCAGCATCCACTGGTTCAAGTCAGAAAACAAATAGGCAGGAGAGGACGGTATCTCCAGCGCGCGCGCGCCGCGCGAAGGTGAACCTGCGGAGTTGAGCCATTCCATACCGGGTCCGCGAAACATGCGAAAGCCACTGGCGTCGATCAGTCCGACAGCCATGTTCGGCGCATTCCGTTCGACGAAAGCCTGCACGTGCTCGGCCAGCGATTTTGAGACATGGTCAATTGCAAGGACGGCGACGGGAATGGCAGGGCCCGGGCCCGGTATTCGCTGTGCCGCTGCCTGGGCTTCGAGGATGGCTTGCGACAGCAGCGGCACCGCCCGGTCTCTTCTAGCTTCCGAGGATGCCTTGATCTGGACAATGTATTTCTGGTTTCCCTGCTGGGCCACGAGGTCGATGCCTTCATCGAGGTCTTTCGCCTGGCGTTGCACGCTCCATCCGGCCCTCTGGAAGAGCTTGGCCAGCAGGTCCTCGTAGGCACGGCCACGATTGGCGGCGACGATGGCATTGGAAAGGGGCATGAGCTATTTTACCACGGCCAAGATAATTACCATGGCCGTGATTATTACCATGGCCATGGTAAGACAACGGGCAGCACTTGGTGGTTTCCTAGTCACTCACCGTAAGTCTCTTACTTGCAGCGGAATACGCGCCGGGCAGAAGAAAAGCGCCGCGCGGGAAAGACTGCGCGGCTGGGGGAACGGGTGATCTCCCATTTTTTTGCTGGCGAGTGTACGGAGCGCGGGAGGCCAGTCAAGGCTCTGCGCTTCGCTCCGACCGCTACGCGGCGCAAGAATGCGGCCTTGACTAACCTCCCTCTCCGCCCCTGTGTTGCTTCGAGCTATCGAAAAAATGTGAGAAACCAATGGGACCCGAGGAAATGACCTGAAAGGGAAGACAGCATCCCTTGCGCCTTCGGTGCGCGCAACAGCCGCTGTCTCGGTACTTTTGGAACAAGCGACCATAGAGAGAGCAGGAGCAGAATGACGATGAGTATGGGCCAAAACACTGGCAGCAAGAAGACAATAAAAGCGCCGTGTGGGCCGTCCCCGGGCTGTTTCGCGATTTCTTGCCCCGTCACTGATTAAGATGTGAGTAACAAGCAGGAGTATTCGCAGGAGAAGTACTCTAGCGAGGATCTGGTTCGAAAGTGTCTAGCGGAGTCGATCGCTCACCAACGGTTTTAGGTAGTTGAGTGCGCGAAGGAGAGAAAAACTCTAGCAGGGACCACTGTGTCGCCCCATGAGCCAATTCTGCGGCAGAGACGGCTGAGTTCGGATGTATTCCTTGGGAGCCGATTCCGCTGGGGTGGCCGGTGGGAAGAGGTTCGGGACGGATCTGGTGTTTTAAAGGCGTTGGGAGCTTTTTGGGACACGCTGGGGGAAGTCCTTCGACGACCGCAGAACCTAACTCCGCCGAGAGTGCGGGGAAATTTTACCTCTTGCGGATTCGGCACATGGCCGGCACACAATTATCTCTGGACCTGGCGAAAAGACCACCAAAGTGAACTGAACCGTCAGGGTTTCAAGCCATTTGGGGTATTTTCGCTCTCAGCATGCTATATAGCATTGCATAAAGTTCCCATAAAGTGCGAACTTTTCGTGCTATAGTATAGCCATGACCCCGAAGAAAGACTCATTGCCGGCCTCCCGCGCCCGACTGGCCGCGGTGCTTCGCGTCGCTAGGGAGGTGGTCTCGGTGGATAATGCCTCCCAGGCCCTCGGAATTGAACGGCGGGCCGCAGCGAAGCTCTTGTCTCGCTGGAAGGAACAAGGCTGGCTCCGCAGAATTGGGCACGGCATCTACGTCTCCGTGCCTTTGGATCTAGCTGACAGCGAACAGGTAGTGGCAGATCCTTGGGTGCTCGTACCCACTCTCTTTGGACGTTGCTACATCGGCGGCTGGACGGCTGCCCATCACTGGGAACTTACCGAGCAGCTCTTCAACGAAACGCTCGTCTTTACAACCCGACGCATTGCCGACAAACGCGTCACCGCTCAAGGCACTACGTTCGTGCTGCGCAACGTGAAAGAGCAACACCTCTTTGGATTGAAAACTCTGTGGCGAGGCCCCACCAAGGTTTCCATATCGGATGCAGCGCGCACGTTGATCGACATGATCACCTCACCCGAGGTGGGCGGCGGCATCGATCACGTGTCAGATTGCCTCAGCGCATACCTCGACGACAAGGGCGCTGATCGCGACCTTCTGATCCGCTATGCAGAGCAGTTCGACAACGGTGCCATCTTCAAACGTTTGGGATACCTTGCTGACACACGGCTGCACGATGACAAGCTTGCAGCTGCGTGTCGTGTCCGCCTGACGCAGGGTTATGCCCGGCTCGATCCCGCTTTGCCCGCGAGAAAACTCGTCACTGCTTGGCGGGTCTGGGTGCCGGGTCAAAGGAAAGAACCAGTCTCATGATCGACAAGCGCGAAATCCTCGAAGCTGCGTCATCATATTCGTTGCTGCCCAGTGTGGTCGAGAAGGACTATGTCCTGGGCTGGATACTCGCCGGTATCGACGCGCATGAAGAACTCGCTGAAAGCTGGGTGTTCAAGGGCGGCACTTGTCTGAAGAAGTGTTACTTCGAGACGTATAGGTTTTCAGAAGACTTGGATTTTACGCTGCGCAATGAGCCTCATCTTGACGACGAATTTTTGAAGCCGGTGTTCGAGCAAGTCGTGGCTTGGGTTGCGGAACAATCCGGCTTGAACATTCCGGCCGACCAGCTGGAGTTCGATATCTACGACAATCCACGCGGCAAGCCGAACTGCCAGGGCAAGATTGCCTATCGTGGTCCCGTCTCGCCAACTTCAGGCGGCTGGCCGAAGATCAAGCTCGACCTCACGGCCGATGAAAGGCTCGTGCTGCCCTCAGTGCGCCGAGAGGTATTTCATCCTTATTCTGATAAGCCCGGGGGCGGGATCTGGGCTAATTGTTATGCCTATGAGGAGGCATTCGGCGAGAAACTGCGCGCACTTGGAGAGCGTACTAGGCCGCGCGATCTCTACGATGTGGTGAACCTTTACCGGCACACCGACAGCCGACCGACCGCAGCCGTGCTTCTCGACGTGCTCCAGCAGAAATGCGCCCACAAGGCAATTAAAGTGCCTACGTTCCAGGGTCTCCTAGCGCATCGCGAGGCTCTCGAAGCGATGTGGTCGGACATGCTCAAGCACCAGCTCCCTAGCCTTCCGCCGCTCAACGATTTCTGGGATGCGCTGCCCGAGATCTTCAACTGGATGATGAGTGGTGTGCCAGTTCCGCAGCGCGCATTGATCCAGCGCGGGGCCGGCGAAGTCCCGGTGCACGCCCGCGTGCTGCCGATGAATATCCCCCTCTACTCGCGCTCCACAATCGAGATCATTCGGTTCGCCGCAGCCAACCATCTCTGTGTGGATCTTGCATATGACGGCAGTATTCGGCGCATAGAGCCGTATTCTTTGCGGCAGACCGCCGAGGGGAACTACGTCCTGGGCTCCATCCGCAGCGATTCAGGCGAGTACCGCTCCTACCGCGTGGACCGGATGCAGGGAGCGACTGTCACTTCGCAAGTTTTCTCCCCACGGTACACGGTTGAGCTGACGGCGACGGGGCCGCTCAATGTCGCGCCGTCCGCTGCGATGCCACGAATGCCACGGATGCGCAGGGCGCCGCGAGCGAAACATCAAGGACCGACGTATGTCTATCGGTGCATTTCTTGTGGGAAGACGTTTAACCGGACAACGATGGACGGTTCCCTTAAACCTCACAAGAATCGTCAACGGTATCTGTGCCCCGGACGGTATGGAGTGTACGTTCGCACGAAGTATTAGACGGCACACCGCTGCCACCCACGCCCAGCTGGCCCGTTATAACCACCAGCTCCATTGCCACAGCCAATGATCTGCCTCTCTCGAAGTGTCTGGGCGGAAGTGGAAGTGCGATCAAAACATGGGTTCGACGGTCGCACTACTGCTTCGTGAACTCTGTCGCTTTCTTGTGATCTCGAATCTGTGAGTAGTGAATCGCTAGATCGCTTCCGAGCTCGATTTTGTGGTTGTAGTCGTTGAGGGGCTCATTATCCAACTTGCCGAAAACCAGCCTCGGGCGGCGAGATCCCAAACACTGTCTCCGACCACCCCGTGAGCTAGTCATGTTTCCGGTCTGTGAAATGGAACTCATTCCTTCCAGCACCAGCAGCGGTTGGTCGTTCCGGGTCCCCGCGGGCAAACCGATCTCGCGTGCCTAGCCGGCTTCTAATTATCTGGTTGCTTCAGCAAGGCCCAATAGGTTGGGGTTGAGATCCCTCGCTCCCCGAATCTGCTCGTACTCGGTTGATTTGCGGCTGGTTCCGAGCCCAAGGAGTGTCTGAAATGCGGCTGCGGGCGTCTTGCGACGGTTGCGTCGAAACACGAATTC
>JBARBI010000025.1:0-3138 GCA_049792875.1 Candidatus Sulfotelmatobacter sp. | reverse complement strand
TCGGCCGGTCCGGTGGTTGCCGGCGGGATGGTCTTCGCTGCGTCAGGATACCCGGGCACGCTGCGCGGGACGCCTGGCAATGTTGTTCTCGCGTTTGGCGTGGAATAAAGGCATTTCCGGCACTGCGCCGGTTTTCGGGCAATGGCATAGCTCCCTCAGAACGAAGCAACCTTCCGATAATAGAAAAACTGGGGATGCACTTCACTCAAGTACACGCCTCCGGCGACGGTGCAGTGGGCGGACGATTATTTCATGTCGCCTGTCACCTTCGCGGCGTACCAAGGCCGGACAGACCACACAAAGCGATGGTCTGCCCCACGGCACCTCAGGGACCCAAGCTGAGTCAAGTGCATACCCAGTATAGAAAATATCAAGCCCGGCACCGGCCAGTTGGCCGAATCTCGCGTATACTACTTGTGCTAAAGGAGCCGTACACACATGAGTACCATCGAAGCCCCAATTCGTGAAACGAGCCGGAAGCGCTGGCTGTTCCGGATCGGCTGGGCTGTTTCGCTGTGGCCGGCTTTTGTGGTCGGGATGAGCTCTTACTGGAAGCTGTCCCACAGTCCGTTTTACATCAGAGAGTTCACCAGAATCGGTTGGCCCGACAGCCGGCTTCCGCTGCTCGCGTGCCTGCAGCTTGGCGCCATCATTCTCTTTCTCATTCCGCCCACGGCTGTGCTTGGCTGCATCATTCTCACTGGCTATCTAGTACTACTGTGTTATAAAACATGATAGACTTAAAATGTTTTGAGTACACCCCATTTGAAACTCAGCGCACAACAGAAACGCCTGGAGGCATATCTTGATCGGTTGGCTCAGGCTGCCGGTCACATGGATCGTTCCTTACCTTTGAAGAACTATTGCAGGGGACTCTTGCTCCCTGGAGAGCGCAAGAGCGTGGAACCGATGGCGGCACGGTTGGCACCGGAAAACGTGCGGCGAATGCACCAGTCTTTACATCATCTGGTTGCCGACGCCCCATGGAGCGATGAAGAGATGCTTCAACGTGTGCGAGAGTATGCCCTTTCGGCGATGCAGAAGCGGGAACGCGTGGTTGCCTGGATCGTCGACGACACAGGTTTTCCCAAGAAGGGCAAAGAGTCCGTAGGGGTGACGCGCCAATACTGTGGTCAGTTGGGAAAACAGGACAACTGTCGTGTAGCGGTGAGTCTGTCGGTGAGTACGGGAACCTTGAGTGTACCCGTGGCCTACCAGCTCTACCTGCCCGAGAGTTGGGCCAGCGATGACGCGCGACGGAGCAAGACAGGCGTTCCCGAGGAGATTCAGTTCCAGACCAAGCCGCGAATAGCGCTCGATCAGATTCGCCATGCGGTGGAGCAGGATATTCCTCGCGGAGTGGTTCTGGCAGACGCAGCCTATGGCATGGACAGTCAGTTTCGCGCCGGCCTGCAGGAACTGCAACTGGAATATGCAGTGGGCGTTCAGTCTTCGGCGAGCGTCTGGGAACCGGGCCATACGCCGTTGCCGGCCAAGCCGAGGCAAAAGATGGGGCGGCCGCCGAAACTGCTGCGGCGCGATAAAAATCATCAACCGGTCAGCACCAGACAACTGGCCATCGCTTTGCCGGAGACGGCATGGGAAGAGGTTGCCTGGCGCGAGGGCAGCAGGAAACTCTGTTCGCGGTTTGCGGCGATCCGTGTCCGAACCGCGCACAGGGACTACTGGAGGAGCGCGCCGCATCCGGAGGAATGGCTCCTGATCGAGTGGCCCAAAGGGGCGGCGGAACCCGCAAAATACTGGTTGTCGAACTTACCGGCGGCAACCGAGCGCAACGATCTGGTTCGTATCGCCAAGCATCGTTGGATCGTGGAACGCGACTACGAGGAACTCAAACAGGAACTCGGCCTCGGCCACTTCGAAGGCCGCGGCTGGCGAGGCTTTCATCATCACGCCACGCTGTGTATCGCCGCTTACGGGTTCCTCATGGCCGAGCGAAGCCTTTTTTTTTCCTCGGTGCGTGCCGGCAAACTCGAACTACCCGTACCCAAAGTTCCCCCGCAGTTCGAGCCGCGCGGCACCTCCCGTGCGCTACGAACGGCATAATCCAGCCTCCATAGCCACGTTACGTATCGCGATCGCGCGTCACCTCCTTCTGCAGCTTCCCGTCTGCCCTTTTTGTGGCATTCTTCGTTTGTAACACAGTAGTACTAAGGCGGTGTCCGAATTCGGCTGTTTGTTCGTTTGATCCATCGGCCCGCCTTGAAGTTCCCCTCTCTGTATACCAGCATCGTCCAGGCCGGGTGGCAGTTCGGGAACGACAAAACATCACACCGACATCACACGCTGCGAATTCGTAGGGTTGAAACCATGCCTTCCGCGCATGCGCAACAACGAAGAATCAGCGGGTTAGCATGAACTCGACTGAGCGAAACTGGGTCGTAACCCGTTCGATTCCCGTTAGCGCTACCAATTCTCCGCATCTATCCCGCGCGGGGAGCGTCACTCCGCCTGATTCGCCGCCATACATCGAAACTTACCGGTTGCGCGTACGGCACGTACGTTCGGATCGTGCCGGCATCTTCGTTGATGGGAACACCGTCATGTTCTACCCAGGCATGACCCTCTATTTGGCCGTCGGACTTGCGAAAACCGACGCGCAGATCGGTTGACAGCCCCCGCCGGAGCAGTATCGTCCAGAGAGCCAGCGATCTGACGAGACAGTTGCGTGACAGTCCTGTCGCCTGTCTTACGATTCGTTGAGCGCGGCGCGCGTTGCGGATCTCGAGTTGAAGATCGGCGGCGAGTGCTTCCGTTTTCCCGCCGCGAGCCCACCGTCTCAACACAGCCTGCGTGCGGGGAACGCCAAGCACCCAAAACCCCAACGAAATGCAGATCGGGATCACCAATGCCTCGACGATAGTGAAGCGATCCGCGGAATTCAACGACCAGAAAACATGCAGCTTGCGGATCAGGGGCATGGGAAGACCGAGTGTTTTCAATCTCTCGACAGCCGGTCGTGCTATCAGACCTCAGAATACCAGCGGCGTGTAGCCCGCGAAGCGGAAGGTCAAAGCTATTTCATTGAGGCCCGGAACTATCCATACATTGTCGCCTTCGCAGTCAAGAACCCAGAGACCAGCCCAGTAGATCCGATTTTCGGCGGATGGCCGGAGC
>JBARBI010000024.1:0-10026 GCA_049792875.1 Candidatus Sulfotelmatobacter sp. | reverse complement strand
GGCAACCTGGCACTGATGAAGGTGATGGTCGGCCAGGGCCACATGAACTACCTCCTCGCGAATGGCATCGCGATCGTCCTGTGCTCGCTCGCTAATTTCCTTGTGAGTGAGACCTGGGTGTTTGAACAGGAGTGACGGCTGAATTACTGCAGTCAAAACTACCTTCTGATCAGCTTTCGGTATTCATCGCGGGCTAGAGTGCCCGCGCCAAACGGGGTCATGCGATCTTCAGCACAACCTTCCCATAATTCTTCCCGTCTTCGAGCAGCTTGTACGCTTCCACGGCCCGGTCCAGCGGGAGCACGTGTCCGATCTGCGGAGTCAGTTTCCCCTGCGCAATCCACGCTGAAAGTTGTTTCCAAGCCGGCTCCATGATGTCCTGCTTCTGCGATAGATACGTCAGCCACAGGCCTTGCACGCTGGCCGACTTCGCATACATCGCACGCAAGTCGAGTTGAGGCGGCTTTCCCGTAGCCGTGCCATACTGGATGACGCGTCCAAAGTCGCGCAGACACCGCAAACTCTTGGCCGTGTGCTCTCCGCCCAGCATTTCGAAGACGGCGTCAACGCCCTCGCCGTGGGTCAGGTTCTTCACGGTCTCTTCATAGTCGCGCTGCTTGTAGTTGATGCCGTGTTGCAGGCCAAGTTCTTTCACGCGCGCGAGTTTTTCCTCGGACGACGACGTGCCGTACATGTCGACCCCTAGCAGCTGCCCGATCTGCACCGCCGCCGTTCCCACGCCTCCAGCGACAGCGTGAATCAGCACCCGAGGAGTGCGGCGCGGAGCTTCGCTCCCCGGGACAGCCGAGGGCGGCTGTCCCCACATGGGCTGCGACGTCATGCCGGCCTGCCAGTATCCAAGATAGGCCGTGAAGTAATTGACCGGGAAAGCGGCGGCCTGTTCGTCAGTCCACTGCTCGGGGATGGTCCACTCCATGTTGGAATATGCGGCAGTCCTCTCCGCGAAAGCCGCCCACTGCGCGTATCCCATCACGCGTCGTCCACTGTTTTGTTCCACCCCGGCGAATTCGCGTCCCACGACCAATGGGGGTGCTGGCGTGCCCGGATAGCCACCCCGAGTGGTCATCACGTCAGCAAAATTCATCCCTCCCGCACGGACGGACACCATCGTCTGGCCGCCCTTCAGAGTGGGTTCGGGGATGTCCTGGATCGCGAGCGCGTCCGGCCCGGAAAGATTGGTGAGGACGAGAGCTTTCATGGAAAAAGTTTAGCAGGAAGGCTTCCGGCCTCGGGGACATCGTTCCGGACCATGTGGTGCCGGCCGCCTCGGCCGTCCAAGCCCGGGCAAAGCCCGCCGCGTCAGTGGAAGACTTCTTCCCCCATCTCCTGGTCCGACACCCAAGGCCGATGTCCGACCTCCGACCTCCGACCTCAGTTTTCCCCCCGGCATTAACCCACAGGTATATACTCTTGGCGTTGGCTTACTCATCACCCCGGCCGAGCCCCAATCCGGCCGGGACGGGGCGTACTTTCATTCCCCTAATTCACGCGCCCCGCATGCGCAAGGCCGATTCCCGCCCGGGGCGGCGAGGACCTGGCACGGGTGCATCGCCCGAAGTGCGGGCAAGCTGCATCCGCGGGGAGGTTTGCGTGGATATTATTCTTGTACGTCTTCTTTTTGTCATCGTTGTAACGGCCACCTGTTTCGTCATCGAGCCCTTCGGATTGACCCGTAGTGCCGACGCGGCGGTGGGC
This sequence comes from Candidatus Sulfotelmatobacter sp., assembly GCA_049792875.1. Taxonomy (GTDB): domain Bacteria; phylum Acidobacteriota; class Terriglobia; order Terriglobales; family Acidobacteriaceae; genus Sulfotelmatobacter. Next base: position 8,310 of record JBARBI010000024.1, on the reverse strand, counting down.
GCGGTGCTCGGGTTGGCCATCGTCGTCTTCGAATGGAAGCTGCGAATGGTCAGTCTGAAGCGTCTCATCGGCGCGGCCATTGGAAGTTTCCTTGGCATCTGCGGCGCTTACCTGTTCGCCCTGGTCATCCGGAACAGCATTCCCGAGGGACATACTCAGAGCTTCCTGCAGATCCTGGTCATGCTGCTGATGGCCTATGTGGGCCTGATCGTCGGCGCCAACAAGGGAGATCTGCTGAACCTGGCAGCGCTAGGCGGCATCTTCGGCGGCGAGAAGCAGGGCAAGAAAAGCTACAAAATCCTCGACACCAGCGTCATCATTGACGGCCGGATCGCCGACATTGCCGAGACGGGCTTTCTCGACGGCATCATCGTCACGCCGCAGTTCGTGTTGCGCGAATTGCAGCTCGTGGCCGATTCCGCCGACTCGCTCAAGCGCAACCGCGGTCGTCGCGGCCTCGACATCCTGCAGCGTCTGCAAAAAGTCGCTACCCTCACCATTCAGATCGTGGAGGATGATTTCCCAGCTGTCCGCGAAGTTGATCTCAAACTGATCGAACTGGCCAAACTCTACGAGGGCAAGATCATCACCAACGACTTCAACCTGAATAAGGTTGCGCAGTTGCAGGGCGTGGAAGTCCTGAACATCAACGAACTCGCCAATTCTCTCAAGCCGATCGTGCTCCCGGGCGAGACCATGCGCGTCTTCATCCTGAAAGAAGGGAAGGAATACAACCAGGGCGTCGCCTACCTGGATGACGGCACGATGGTGGTCGTCGACAACGCCCGCAAAATGATTGGCAAGACGATCGACGTCTCGGTCACCTCTGTGCTGCAGACCACCGCCGGCAAAATGATTTTCGGCAAGTGGGACGAGCGCGCCGGCTATTCGCGGCAGCCTGCTCCTGTTCCGGCGCCTCCGCCGCCGGGGCCTGTAGCCGTAACGGGCGCCGGGACATCCATTTCCCCGGGAACCGAGGCGAAGCCGTCGTCGTAGTCTCCCTCAGGAGGCGGCGCTTCCGCGCGCTTGGTGGCTTGGCGATTCGCCCGTGCTCGCACGCAGGCCCGGCGATCAAGTGGGCCGGTTGAAATTTCCGCCAGTAGTGTCAGCTCACAGCCGCCGCCGATGTCACTTTGATCGTGTTTCCACGAACCGTGCCCACAACGCGGGCGCGCTGCCCGGCAACTCTCTTCAGAAGGTCCGGGTTGCCCTCGAGGGTGTAAGTCTTGTCTCCGTTCACCAGGGCGAACGCAGCTCCGCCATGCACGCACTGGCGCGCGCAGTCCCCGGCGGTTTTGCCGAGAACAGCGGAATGCTTCGCGCCACAGCGGGAGCAGGTCACCATGCCATCGTGAGTCTGCTGCGAAGTGGACGACGATGCTGCGGCCTGACCCGATTCACCCTGTCTCGATTCAGCCTGCCCAGACTTAGAAGGTCCAGCGACCTCCACGGCGGCGGCTCCCAAAGTTGCGATCAGAAGCGCGAGTGCGCAGGCGATGGCGGTGCCTAAGGCGACGATCTCGATCCAGAATCGGGTCGTTTTCATGGTAATTCTCCGACGAAGGCCTGGCCGGGCCCTTTGGGATGCTCGATAGATTGGACGAAGCGGGCACCCAATCCTGTCGCAATCCACATGCCAGCCAGATTGCGTGGCTAAACTGCTGACAAAGTTAGCCTTGCCGAAGTAGGACGAGAAGTTGAATGGACCTGCCGGGCCCGAACCAGGAAAAAACTTCCCGTTGCGCCTTTTCTGCGCGACTGCTCCTTGCTGGGTGGTGCGGATTTGAACTCCCTGGCGCCCACTCGTATACTTACAGCCCGCTATGAAGGTGGTCGTGATTATTCCGGCTGCGGGCTTGGGGACGCGCATGGCTCCCATGCCTAGCGCCAAGGACGCGAAGACGAAGAAGCCCCATCCCTCGAAACAGTTCAATGAACTGTCAGGAACGCCCATCCTCATTCACACGATTCGCAAATTTGCCGCCGTTGATGCGGTCAGCGAAATCTGGATTGCCCTGCGTGAAAACGAAATTGATGGGTTCCGCCAACGCCTGGCCAAAGAATCTAAGGAAACCCTGAAGAAAAGAATTGAACTCGTCGCGGGCGGCGAGCATCGCCAGCAGTCCGTCGAGCACGCGCTCAGCGCAGTCTCTGCCGCACCTGATGACGTGGTGCTCGTGCATGACGCGGTGCGCCCGCTGGTGACCGCGGAGATTATTCAGGACGTCATCGCAGCCGCGAAAAGGTACGGCGCCGCCATCGCCGGCCTGCCTGCAGTCGATACCGTGAAGCAGGTGGAACGCACAGCGGAAGGCGCCATCGTCAAAGCCACCATTCCTCGCGCCGGCGTGGTGCTGGCGCAAACCCCACAGGGATTTCAGTACAGCGTGATCAAGAAAGCTTTCGACGAAGCCGCCGCGGACGGATTCACCGGCACAGATGAATCTTCGCTGGCAGAGCGCTCAGGGCACGAAGTCGCGGTTGTCATGGGCTCACCCAGAAACATCAAGATCACCAACCCGGGAGACATGGAGTTGGCGGAGTTCTACCTGAGTCGGCGTTAACCATCTCATGCCCAATACCCCGGACTCACGCCCCACGATACGCATCGGCTACGGCTTCGATTCCCACGAGTTCCACACTGGCATTCCGTTGAAGATCGGTGGCCTCATGCTGCCCCACCACAAGGGTCTCGGCGGCCACTCCGATGGGGATGTTCTGCTTCACGCCATCACCGACGCGTTGCTCGGGGCGATTGCGGCGCCGGATATCGGTGCGCTGTTTCCGCCGTCGGACCCCCGGTGGAAGGGTTCCGACTCGATCATCTTCCTGCGTGAGGCGCTGAAGCGAGTCCGCGAAGCGGGTTACGCCGTCGCGAACGTGGACTCCAGTTTGATTCTCGCCGCGCCCAAGATCGGTCCCCACGCGGTCACGATTCGTACCCGCGTGGCCGAGTTACTCGGCGTCCCCTGCGATTGCGTCGGCCTGAAGGCAAAGACTCCCGAGGGACTTGATCTGGACAATGCCGCGCTCGCGCACGTGGTTGTACTGCTGGAGAAAACTCCACGTCAGAAAAAGAAAGCGCCGAACAAGAAGTAGTCATTGCGGAATCGATTTCCCTGCCAGCTTCTCCCGGTGTTGGCGCGCGGCATCGATCAAGGCGTGGAAAATAGCGCGCGAAGGCTCATCCTCCTGTACCGAGCGCTCCGGGTGCCATTGCACCGCGAGCACGAAATGATCTGATGCGGTTCCTTCCAGCGCCTCGATGATGCCGTCGTCCGGACAGCGGGCGACAACGCGCAGGCCCTCGCCCACGGCGTCGGCCGACTGGTGGTGCGACGAGTTCACCGGCACGATCAGCGATTTTGGATTAGACAACGTGGGATCGAGCGACGCTTTTGGATGGCGCTGGGCTTCCGGCGCTGCGATCCCAGCATCCTGCCCGATGCGGGCTTCGGCCCCTGGGATTCTTTCGCAGCACCCAGTCACCACCTGGGCCAACCTGGAGTCGGCCGCGATCTCGACCGAGTGCGCGACCGCCACCTTCTTCCCGGCTTCATGATTGACTCGGGTCCGCGTTTCTTCCGGCAGAAAATCCGGAATGTGCTGAATCAACGATCCCCTGCGATATACATTCAGGCTCTGTAACCCATAGCAGATGCCCAGCACCGGCTTGCGCAGCTGGTAGGCCTCCGCTAGCAGGAGGTCGTCGACCGCGTCGCGCCGCGGATCAGCCGCCGCCGTATGGGGCGACCGCGCCGCGCTGAATCTGACGGGATCAACATCGGCGTTGCTTCCCGGCAGCAGCACGCCGTCGCAACGCTCCATTATTTTCCTGATGTCGTTTGTGGCCTGATCGAGCGCTACTCGAACCGGTTCCCCACCAGCCAGCGCCACCGCGCGCTCGTACTGGGGGATCGCCCGCTCCCCGTACTCGTGGTCGGTCGAGTGTGGCATCGGAATGGCAATGCGGGGTGCCATGCGCTAGCCCAGCCGCTCAATTGCAGATAACATTTTGGCCTGCCGGTAATGCCGAATCTCCATCCCCAGCGCGAGGGCGAAGATAATGCTGCCGGCGACCAACGCTACAGGTAACGCGATGTGACGGTACGCGCCCCGCATGTCCGGATGCACGCCCCGCAGCGCGCCGATGATCACGGTGCCGAAGATGGCGAACAACAAGCTGACGGAGAAGCAGAGCAGAGTCCCAATAAACGTCACCAGGCCAACCCGCACCGGAATGGTGTACCAGCGGGGAGCGTGGGATGCAGACGCGGGTGTCATATGCTTCGCATTCATTCTACTGGTTTGAGCCTCTCTCGACCCGCTGCGCGCGGTGCCCGCCAAATGCATTGATGGTTCTGGTCCCAGCTTCTACTTCACCGCCGTTCGCCTTATAAATGATCAAGGTGTAGCACCCCCCTGCACAACGATCATGTATTCGTCGAACTCGTGAACGTGAGGCGCTGACGGCGTCGTCTCGGAGCACGTCCAGAAAGCCATCTGGCTCCCGTCCGCTCCGTCCAACACGTACCCTTCGACACCGGGAGTCGCCGGGCTGCTGCTGGCGATCCTGTTGGCTGGCGGCTTCATGAACTCCGGAAAGTCCGGCATAGCGGCGAGGTGCTCCTCAGTGAATGCGATTCTCCTCATGCTAAATCCACCACGCCTTGTGCCAAGAGCTTGGGGTCTCGGTCAAGATTTTTTCTTGGCTCTTGGTTAAAGTATTCATTTCGTTGAGGATAGAAGGTAGGGACTCGGTCACAGGTCCGTATAATATTGAGGGGCAATGGCTTGCAGGTAAAATCTTCCGGAATAAGGACTTAACTGCGTCTTCAGAGGCGCTCCAGGGAGGAGTGGGGGAGAACCGGTTGGTAGAGCGTTCGCGCATGTAGCCAGTTTGCTTGTTCCAGAATTCTCGGTAAAGGTTGTTCGTCACAGGAATTCCGATTCTTGCTGTGGAAGGCTGTGGGAAAGATTGCTGCCCTCAGGGGCTAAAGCACGCAGCCTTTTCGGCCATCTGGTGGCACGACGGCAAGAGGCTGGGGAAAATCTTGAATTCCAAGCTGCAGCGCCTAAAGGCGTGATTGATTAGCCGCATTGGCGCTATGCCTGAAGGCATAGCCTGATACGAACCGTGAGTTTTCCGCTGCCTGTGTAAGTCGTGAGCTTTCCGGCTCTGTGGGGCGCTCCGGCGCCGACGCCGCCGAGGTCCTGAGTGCCACATCGCAGTGTGTAGAATAGGGCAGCATGTCGCAGGCAGCCCCAGCGATTACGCGCAGCCCCGCTGAAGTGGTCCGGCTCACGCCTGTTTCCCAGGCGCCGAACGGGATCTGCTACGCGGTCGCGGGCGAGGTCGCGGTCAACTCGTTTGACCTGGAGCGCATGATCGCGGCCGTCCCCACCAAGGTCGCGGCTGCGCTCGAGCGCAAGGCCTACTACTTCGTTCCTTTGACGGTGAGCCAGGGCGAGGAAACGGTGATTGCCGACCGCTACGACGTCGCGCTCAGCGACAACGCCGTCTGTCATCGCAACCTGAACCTGGGCGACTCGCAGTGTGTGTTCATCTCCACACGATTGATGGACGACAAGTTTTCCGTGGCGTTCGAGTTCTACATCAACGTTGGTCATGCCCTGGTCGAGCGTGCTGGAGTCTCGCGTGAGTTCAGCGAGTTGGCGTGGAGCCAGGTGGAAGCGGGGGTGCGCGGCGAAACCTCTCTCGACGCCTGGGAAGCGCGCAAGCTGGCGACTGCTGGCGGTCCGGACAGCGAGCGCTACAAGAACGAATATCTCGACGCGACATTCTCCGACACAATTTCGATCTACCTGCTATCGCTGTACCTCGATGTCGATTACTACGATCTGCGGGAGCGGGACTATCCGCTGCTGGCACCCTCGGCGCTGGCCGAGCGCCTGCGGAAAGTAGCGGAATTGTTCCCACCCAACACCGGATTCGAATTTGCGGTCCTCTACAAGCGGCGCGGCTAAAGCGAGTTCTTCGCCACGGACTAGCATCGATCATGCTCTGACTGGTACACACTTCCAGCGGGATTCGCTCAGGGGCTAAAGCCCGGAGTCATGTTCGGATCGAAGGGCGAGGCTGAAGCCGCGCCCTTCCACGGTTCTTCCAACGTTTTTCTTCCGACTCCCGCACGGACTTCTACGGATCAAGCTCTCACAACTTCTCTCTTTTGCAACATTCGCCGCATGGCAAAGACGCGAGAAGGGTAGGGTGCCCAGATCACCCCGCGATTCCTACTTGCCGTTCGAGATCACAAAGTTGATCGTGCTCACCTGGCTCCCGCTCACCGTTACCGAGTTCTCCCACGTCTTGGGTTCACTGAAGACGGGACGTTGGATGCTGTGTTCGGTCAGCACATCGTAAGCCTGCTCCTTGCCCAGGAGCACCCAGCCTTCGTGCCACGCGACGATCTGATACGTCCCCGGGGGGACGTCGGTGAACTCGAAGCGCCCGCTCTCATCGGTAACCGCGTAGTAGGGATGCGGCACCACCATCATTTCGGCATTCATCCAGACATGGCCGCCGTTGCAACGCAGGTGAACCAATCCCGGCTGGGACATGGTGCGCGAAATGGTGCGGTCGGTGAAAGGAAAGGGCAGGTTGAACGTGGCCGCGCCATCCATGTGAATGGTGTGCAGCGTAGCGTCGGAACTACGCATGTCGAGCGTGCCGCTCTGCGGGACCAGAAGAATGTGCGGAATGTAGTGGCAGTGTTTCTGGTCGAGGTGGCGGCGTTGTTCCGGCAGGTCCATCGCTTTTCCGGTGTTGATGTTCTTGAGGTAAACCACGGTGTTGGCAACGCCACCCTGTGGTCCGATGATCAAGCGCTCCAGGTCGACCGTCTTTTTGGAATCAGGATCGCAAATCTGCGGATCTTTAGTGACTGGAAAGGCGCTGGCACGCGGAACCGGCCCCGACCATTTGACGCTGCCGGAGATCGTGCCGCCATTGGTTACGGTGACCACCTTGTAGTCGGCCTGCGAAAAGGCCACGGTGGTCGCCGCAAAGAAGAAGGTCAATACGTACTGTGAAACTCGCCGCATGCTCGTCCTCTTGACGCTCGCGGGAGACCTCCCGCCTGGCGGGTCTTCCTTGGTCTTTCACGCGAGCATGAGATTTGGCCGTGCTACGCTCCCGCTCCCACCGGCTTACTTCCCAACTTGCGGGAAAATGCTGCACAGGGGCCCGGACAAATCCGGGGCAGCAGTTGTGTTTGCGGTCTTGCCTACGGTTTCAATGAGGAGGCCGTCCGGGGAGGGCGGTCTTGTGATTGAAATCACATTCAGGATGCGCCCGCGAACGGGAGGGAGTCGAGATTACCAAGGTGGTAGACCTGGTAGGGGTGCCTCATCCCCACCCCGGAGGGGGCTCCGGGACCAGGGCATCAGTTTCGGTTTCCCAGCTGCCCGCCGGGCTGGTCGCCCTTCAGCAGGACGGAAAGCTCAGGCCGGTCCGGACAATAGCGGACCACGACCATCCTGCCTTTCCAGCCGGCAATCTTCTCCTCGGCGCGACGTTCGCTGCGGGCCCGCATCCGATGAAAACCGGAGTAATACTCACCGTTCACGATATAGCTGTAGGTTAGATCGCCGACCCACGGTTGGATGTAGGAATCTGTGCTCGCTCGCGCTTGGGCGCCCATGATCGTCCCTTGGGCAGACGGCCAGGAAGGGGCGCGGCGGGTTCGGAACCAGGCCCAGGTTCCAGCTCCTGCCGAAATCAGAAGAAGAGCCACGTCCTTCAGGCTGGGCAGCAACCCCTAGGGGTCGAAGTGTCGCATAGGCTGCACAGCTTAACCGACGTTCGATTTAGCGGCATCGTAAATTTGTAATCGAGACTTTACAATCATCCATCCATGACTGTGACCGTGCGATCGTTCGCGAAGATTAATCTCGGGCTGCGCATTGGCGCGGCACGGGACGACGGCTTTCATGAGTTGCTGACGGTGTATCAGACGATCGGGCTGCATGATGTGATTCGCGTGAGCGTGGGTCGCGGGAGCGGGATCGAAATTCAGTGCGCCGACCCGCGGGTACCCACGGACGAATCGAATACCTGCTTCCGCATCGTGGAGAAGACCATGCGGGAGCTGCGCGCGAAAGGGCGCGTCGTCGTCGAGATCGAGAAGCGGTTGCCGGTGCAGGGCGGGTTGGGCGGGGCTTCGTCGAATGCTGTGGCCACTCTGCTGGGACTCGAGCGGGCGCTGAAGAAGGGACTGCCGGCTGCGGAGAGGCTGCAGATTGCGGCGGAGGTTGGGTCAGACTTGCCCTTATTCCTGGTGGGCGGGA